>CAZSFB010000187.1:0-6012 GCA_964606035.1 uncultured bacterium
GTTGCAGTGCGGTTTCGTACGCTCAAATTTTTCCTTCGACATGACCCGTGTTTCCCTTTTCGGTTGTTGTTCTGGAGCTAACGATGGGGATCGAACCCACGACCTCGTCCTTACCAAGGACGTGCTCTACCAACTGAGCTACGTTAGCGAAACCTCTGTTTCCTGTGCCTCAATCTGTCTGGAGCGGGTTACGGGGCTCGAACCCGTGACCTCCGACTTGGAAGGACGGCGCTCTACCAACTGAGCTAAACCCGCCCGCTCTTTCTGACCTTTTCCATCCACCGGACGCTTTTAGTGGTGGAAGCGGAAGGATTCGAACCTTCGTAGGGAGCAATACCCGGCAGATTTACAGTCTGCTGCCATTAACCACTCGGCCACGCTTCCATCAGGATCCGGTGCCTTTGCCGGTTCCGGACCCGGTCACCCGGGTTTCCGAACTGCGGCACTGCTGCCTGCCATTCGCTGGAGCTGGCGATAGGAATTGAACCTACAACCGGCGGTTTACAAAACCGCTGCTCTACCATTGAGCTACGCCAGCGAGACAAACAGCCCCCACGCCTCGTCGTTTTGACGCTGCGGAGCCTGCCCCTTATGCTCGATTCGCCCCCCGGAATCAATAGCACCCGGAACGGTTACGGAACCTTTACGAGGCCAAAACTGTCACGCCAGAACCGGTTGCGCAGGGGATGCCCTTCCGATACTATGAAAAGGCGAAAGTCGTCTTGCCGAGAGAAGATTCGCTTAATAAATTTTAAGGATTCTACTGTGGTTCAGGCCGCCAAAGGTCAGACCAAACGGGGGCAGTCCGCCGAGGTTACCCGCCAGGCGATCATTGATACTGCCGTCCGTCACTTTGCCCGGCACGGGTATCGCAACACGTCTGTGGGCGCCATCGCCCAGGACGTCGGGATATCAACGGCCGCGGTTTTCTGGCATTTTGCGACCAAAGAAGGCCTGCTTCAGGCCATTATCGACGACGCCATCCGGCAGTTGATGCTGAAGGTTTCGGACAAAAGCGAACTGCTGTCATCTCCGGCTGATATCCTCTCGGTACTGTCTGACGACGATCTGGATCTCATCTCCAGGCAGGGGGACCTGTTCCGGATGATGCTGAGTCTCGTGCTTGAGGTCGAGGACGAGGCCAGCAATATCCCGCAGCTGCTCCGCCAGCTCATCGTCAACTACAAGGATCTGCTCGCGCGGCACTTTGTCCGCACGGGGATGGACGCGGACGAAAAGCTGGCAAAAACACGCGCCATGCTGCTCATCAGTTCCATTGCCGGAGCGCTGCTGCTCGAAACCCTTGACGATAGCGGGACCGACGTGAAGTCGATCCTGAAACTCGCCCAGAAGCTGCTGGCCTGACCAGCCCGTTACCGTCATTTAACACCGGTCTTCGGGCAGATATCCTTCAATAGGCAGTCACTGCATTGAGGTTTCCGAGCACTGCATATTTCCCGGCCCAGCCAGATCAGCCGATGTGAAAAATTGGTCCACTCCTCCTGCGGAAGCAGCTTCATCAACGCGAACTCCACCTTCACAGGATCAGTTTCCCGCGTAAGTCCCATCCGGCGGGAAAGCCGCCCCACATGGGTGTCCACCACCAGGCCCGGTGTGTCGTAGGCGTTTCCGAGTATGACGTTGGCCGTCTTGCGTCCGACTCCCCGGAGCTGCACCAGTTCGTCGAGCGTCGCCGGCACCCTGCCGCCAAATTTTTCAACGATGTCGCGGGAGGCTACCTGGATCGACTTCGCCTTGGACCTGAAAAATCCGGTGGAGCGGATCAGCCCCTCGATCTCCCGGATGTCGGCCTTCGCAAATGCCTGAGGCGACGAAAAACGTCTGAAAAGTGCCGGAGTGACCTTGTTCACCCGGACATCCGTGCACTGGGCCGAAAGGATTGTCGCCACAAGAAGCTGAAAGGGCCCGTCATGGACAAGGGCGCATTCGGGCTCCGGATACCGGCCCTTCAAACGGCGGACAATCTCTGCCGCTCTCCTTTTCCGTGCTTCAGCCGTTTCACGCATGCACCCGGGAAGCTAGCTCCGGAGCTTTCCACGTTCCAGAGCCTGCAATAATGCTGGAGACAAATCGCTGTCCCGAATCCCTGAAGCCTCGGCTGAAAGATCGGCACCATTGTGGGTATTCCAGAACAACTGGCAGCCACTGGAACTCCGGGCCCGCTCAAGAAGGCACGCAAGTGTCTTGCCGGTATAGGTGGTTTCAAGCCGGAGCCCGTGGTTCCTGCCCCATGCAACCGCCTGCCCGGATTCAGGGGTAACGGCTCCATACTCAGCTCCAAGGTAGCCGGTCTCGAAGACAAGCCGGTCGCGGCTCACCACCGGGATCTTTTCACCGGCGAGTTTCCCAAGACGCCGCCGGGCCAGTTCTGCAAGCAACTGGATCGCTCCGGCTGACGACACAGGCGGCTCCACCACCTGAACCGCATGCAACCGTGTTCTGAGACCGGCAATATCCAGGCCCAGAAGCAGCCCGGCCGCGGTACCCCCAGAACCGGCGGCGACAAAAATGGTTTCAGGCTCGGGGCACTCACCGTACCGGACTTGCTCTGCCAGCTCAAGGGCAGCATTGACATACGCCAGCGAGAACAGGGGCGTCGAACCGCCAGGAAGAAGCAGATATGGCCGTTCACCTGCGAAGGCTGATCTGGCCATTTCTCGCACCGCGGAGACAGCGGCGGCTGACCGCGAGCCGGCCGGGACCAGCCTGGCACCGGACGCAACAGCCAGTCTCGCAACTTCGTTCACGTGCGCGGTAAACGGCTGATCAACCAGAACTCCCGTCGTCCGGATTCCCATGCGGTCCGCAAAAATGGCTGTGGCCAGCACATGATGCGAACCTATGCCACCAATAGTAATGATACGTTTCGATCCCCGGGAACCCACCGCTCCCAGTATCAGTTCCAGTTTCCTGACCTTGTTTCCGCCATAAAGGTCCGATGATTTGCCATCGTCCTTTACCCATATTTCGCCACCGGATGACTTCTCCAAAAGCCGCACGTTCGTCGGAAAATAACCCAATGGCACCAACGGAAGGTTGTTCCGGAGCGCAGGAAACCGCTCAAATATGGGCCGACCGGAGGTCACGACCCTATGGTGACCGGAGGAATCCATTTTAGAAATGGTGTTTTCACCCCGACCGGCTAGACTGGAAAAAGTCCCACTCAGGAGTTGTCCGATTCCATGCGTATCGCCGTGATTGGAGCAGGCTATGTCGGTCTGGTGACCGGTACCTGTCTTGCCGAGACGGGCAACGACACAGTGATCGTGGACATCAACGCTGAAAAGATCGCCGCCCTCAACCGGGGGGAATGCCCGATCTATGAGGCCGGCCTGGGGCACCTGATCCAGAGGAACCGGCGCGGCGAGCGGCTTTCCTTCACAACTGACCTGAAAGCGGCCGTCAAAGACCGGCAGCTTGTTTTCATCTGCGTCTCGACGCCTTCCGGCGAACATGGAAAGTGCGACACGGGCAACATTGAAAAGGTCGCCCGGGATCTGGGTCCCCTGATTGCCCCCGGAACCATTGTCACGCTGAAGAGCACTGCACCTGTCGGTACGACCCGGAAGGTGAGAGATCTGATCGCGGCAAACGCCTCCGTTCCGTTTGATGTTGCCTCGAATCCCGAGTTCCTTAAGGAGGGAACCGCCGTCAACGATTTCCTCAAGCCGGACCGGGTCATTGTGGGTGCCGAATCCCTGGGGGTGTTCGAGACCTTCGATGCGCTCTACGCACCCTTTGTACGGACCAACAAGCCCATCCTCAGAATGGATGTCGCCAGCAGCGAATTGAGCAAATACGCGGCTAATGCCTACCTGGCCATGCGGATTTCATTTGCGAACGAACTCGCGCTGCTCACTGAAAAGGTGGGCGCCGACATCAACGCCGTGAGACGGGGCATTGGCAGCGACCCAAGAATCGGCGAGGGTTTTCTCTTTCCCGGACCCGGCTACGGCGGTTCGTGCTTCCCGAAGGACGTGCTCGCTTACCGGGAGCTGGGACAGGAAGCCGGACTGGAACTGGAACTCGCCGCCGCCACCGACAGGGTGAATGAGCGCCAGAAGAAATATCTGGTCGAAAAGACCGTCCAGGCACTCGGCGGAAAACCATCCGGCAAGCGGGTTGCCATCTGGGGGCTTGCGTTCAAGGCGGGCACCGATGACTGCCGCCATTCGGCATCGCTGACCATCATCAGCGGACTTCACGCACTCGGTACACAGATCACTGCCTATGACCCGGAAGCCCGGGCCGCCAACCTCGGGCCCGTGGCAGAACTGGTCACGCTCGTTTCCAAGCCCTATGAGGCCCTGGAGGGAGCAGACGTTCTGGTCGTGCTGACTGAATGGAATGAGTTCCGGGAGCCGGACTTTCAGCGCATGAAATCCCTCATGCGCGGCCATACGATTGTTGATGGCCGTAACCTGTACCGGCGCAACCGGGTCGAGTCATATGGCTTTGCATACTCCGGAATCGGGGGGCACCGGAGTTGACCAGTCTCGCCAGTGCTTTCGCCGGATCCCATGTACTCGTGGCGGGAGGAGCCGGCTTCGTGGGTTCACACCTCCTGGACCGGCTGCTGACACACGGCGCGGCAGTCACCGTGCTGGACAACGAAATTACAGGGAATCCTTCAAATCTCACAGACGCGATGGCCACCGGAAGGGTCCGCTACCTGAAATGTGATATCACCGATCCACTTCCGGAACTGCCGGCCCGGCCCGGTTACATTTTCAATCTCGCCTCACCAGCTTCACCGGTCCACTACAGCACATGGGCGATCGAAACACTCAGAACTGGCTCCTTCGGCACGGAGAACCTCCTGAAACTGGCCGTCAGTTCCGGCGCCACCTTTCTTCAGGCATCCACCAGCGAGGTTTATGGCGATCCCCAGGTCCATCCGCAGCCCGAAACCTACTGGGGGCATGTGAATCCGGTGGGTTCCCGCTCCATGTATGATGAGGCAAAGCGGTATGCAGAGGCCCTGTGCATGGCGTACGAATCAAAGCGCGGGGCAAACATCAGGATCGCCAGGATTTTCAATACCTACGGCCCCCGGATGCAGATGGACGACGGCCGGGTGGTTCCGAATTTCATCCGGCAGGCCCTCCGGAATGAACCCATGACAATCTATGGTGATGGCCGGCAGACCCGTTCCTTCTGCTATGTGTCCGACCTCGTGGAGGGCCTGCTCCGGCTCGCGGTCTCGGACATAAAAGGCCCCATCAACCTCGGAACCCCGCAGGAAAAAACCATCCGGGAGTTCGCGGACCTGATCCGGAGGCTGACCGGATCAACGTCGGAATATGTCTACCGCCCGCTTCCGGGTGACGATCCGATGCAACGGCGGCCGGACATCACCCTGGCTTCCACCCGCCTTGGCTGGAGCCCGATGGTTGATCTGGAGACCGGGCTGAAGCTCACAATCGAGGATTTCCGCCGAAGACTCGGCGCATCCTGAGGTTTGTTTTCCCCACCGGCGGAAATTACGTCTCTATCCTATGCCCGAACTGACCGTCGTTATCCCCTGCTACAACGAAAAGGACACAATCCGGACGATTGTGGACAGGGTTCTTCAGACCGGACACGACGTCGAGATCATCATTGTCGATGATGGTTCGACCGATGGAACCCGCGAGATTCTTGCCACCTTGGACCATCCCCGCGTCAAGATCGCGCTTCAGCCACACAACATGGGCAAGGGTGCAGCGCTCCGGAGGGGCTTCCAGGAAGCCACCGGTAACTACGTTGTCATCCAGGACGCCGATCTGGAATATGACCCGAAGGATTACGATGTCCTGCTGGCCCCGCTCCGGCAGGGGCTATGCGACGTGAGCTACGGGAGCCGCTACGCCGCCGGCTGGCGCGGCAAGTCTCCCTTCTGGCACTACTTCGTCAACTGGATCATCACGACGTTCGGAAACCTCGTCAACGATCTGGATCTGACTGACATGGAGTCCTGCTACAAATGCTTCCGCCGCGAAGTGATCCAGT
>CAZSFB010000188.1:0-5959 GCA_964606035.1 uncultured bacterium
GACAAAAGTCATGGTTTGCTACTACGCCAATCGCTAATGTATTTCGTATGTTTAACAGGACGGCCCGGGAAACGGATGCCGCCCATCAACAGGGAGTTTCAGAAGACCATGATCAGCAGACTCAGGACGGCTTTCATCTATTCAGCATTTGCCGCCGTGGCACTTGCGGGGTGCGGGAGTGACGGCGGGACCGAATTCGCAGGCAATTATGCAGGTGTTGCCACCAATGACGACGCCTACTACGCAATCGAAGCGACCGTCGAGGACAGCGGAGCCATTACCGGCGAGCTGTATGTTTATGACGGTACGACACCCGTTCCTCCACTGGATGCGGCTTATCCCGGCGAGGATTTCGGCGAAGTGCTCGACTTTACCGGCACCGTTGCCGGAACGGCGGTTACCATTACCACCGACGACGAATCACACACGATTACCGGAACCTTCGATGAGTCCGGTGTATTCACCGGAACATTCGACGGGACATTTGATTTCAACTTCGCGGCGGCTTTCCCCATCACTGGAGACGGCGATCTCTCGGTCGGGTGCGAAGAATATGAACTTTATACACTGCCCGCATCTCTGAGCATCGAACCGCGTATAGAGTTACCGCTTGCCAGCGATGGTGATGTCGTGATTGTCCAGACCGAAACCAACGCATACGGTATTCTTGTGGACTACGACGGAATCCTGACCGGAACCTTCCAGGCAGACCGTGATCCCGGCCTTTGCGGCGGCTCCGAAACCTGTGGAAATTTTGATGGCGAGTTCACCGGAGATATCGACGGGGATCCGGTTACCCTGGACGTGAATGGCGGTTCCTATATTTCCGACGAACTTCTGGACGATTTGGGGTACCTGTTCACCGAGGGCGGTGCAGACCTGAACAGCGACGAACTCAATGGCGGCTTCGAATTCAGCACACACTATTGCTACAGCTGGGACGTGGAAGAATAGAGCCGGGCCTCCCTCAAGGCGGTCAGAAGCAAAACGGCGGCATCTTGGGGTGCCGCCGTTTCCTCCGGGTCCGGCTGCCTATAGCGAGAACCGGAGTGCCAGTGCGTAAAAGACCAGGTGGTCGCGGAAGAACTCTCCGTAGAAGTTCTTCCCGTGGAAGTAGTGGAAAAGAACCTTGAAACGGCGGCGGCCAGTTACTTCTTCGCCGAAGTCGGTCCCGACGACAAAGCTGTGTTCCGGAGCGAAATCATTAATTTCGTGCATTTTCAGGTCGTAACCCGCCACGAACCGGCCAATGTAGAAAAACCGGTGCGGGGAGCGGAATTCCACGCCGACATGGGCATCAGCCCGCTTGATCCAGGACGGACGTATGTGGGTCCGGACGCCACCTCCCCCGTAGACCCGCCACCAGTCGCTGTCCCAGGCGCCTATGAACTCGACTGCCTCATAACTGAGACCGATCGGAACAAAGGCCGGGTTTTTGCGGATAAACTCATCCCCTGCGTGGGAACTCTGGTGATAATACCGCGTACGCAATGACCACCGGTTCCAGGAAAAACTGGCTTGTGTGCCAAGGAAGAAATCCACATACAGGAGATTACCCCGGTATGGGTCCTCATAACCCACCTGCGGATTTGCCATGCCCTGAACACTGATCTGGAGTGCCGGTGATGCGGAATCGGCCGGGTCTTTCCATGTATGCCGGACAAAGCCGAACGTATCGCCCAGAAAGAACACCCCCACCAGACGCTTTTCCGGGCCGGGTAGATACTGACGCTGAAGGGCCAGTTCCGTCCTTGGCTGCTTCGGGTCCGCAAGAAGCGGCAGGAAAGTGTCACCAGCCGGGAAAAGCGTCCAGTGTTTCGGCAACGGGTTCTCCGGCACCGGCTTTTCCGAGAGCATCCATTCCGGCAGGCCAAGAAGTCCCTCCCGCGCTGGCGGTTCAGGAGGTGTCTCTGGAACCACCTCCGACGGATCCACCGGGACAGGTTCCGCAGCTTCAGAAAGCGGCCGGGATTCAGGCTCAGGTACCTCCGCGAATGTGCGGCTGGCTTGCAGCCCAATCATGGCTGCAATGATCCAAACCGTCTGGATAACCCGTTTCATGATTTCAGTCTGACCGGTTTCTACCCTCTCCGGCCATGATTCGAATCAGAAGTGACACGGACAGGCTGGTCCGTTAGCGTTCCCGCATACTGAAAAACGGAGTCACCCCATGCCGAATACCCTCAAGACCGACATCAGCGAAAGAATCCTCACGATCACCCTTCACCGCCCGGACCGTATGAACGCGTTCACACTGGAGATGGCCGACGAGATCATCGCCGCCTTCGACGAGGCAGACAGGAACGACGATGTGCGTGCCGTGATTGTGACAGGATCCGGGAAGGCGTTCTGTGCCGGGGCGGACCTGGGTATGGGAGGCAACTCGTTCAACTCCTCGCAACGGGAATCGCTGGATGATCACCGGGACTCCGGCGGGCGGGTGACGCTGCGGATCTTTGAATGCCTGAAGCCCGTGATCGGGGCCGTGAACGGGGCGGCTGTTGGCGTGGGTGCGACCATGCTGCTCCCCATGGACGTGAGGATCGCCAGCACCCAGTCGAAGTTCGGGTTCGTCTTTGCCCGGCGCGGGCTCGTTCCGGAAGCCTGCTCGAGCTGGTTCCTCCCGAGGGTCGCCGGTATTTCAAAGGCGATGGAGTGGGTCATGACGGGCCGGGTGTTCCCGCCAGAGGAGGCGCTTCAGGGGAATCTGGTTTCAAGGATTGTCGAGCCGGACCAGCTCATCCCTGTGGCACGGGCACTGGCGAAGGAATCAGCAGAAAACACCAGTGCGGTTTCCATCGCCCTTTCCCGCCAGCTCCTGTGGCGGATGCTCGGAGCCGATCATCCCATGGAAGCCCACAAGGTGGATTCAAAGTGCATTTATCACCTGGGCACCCGGCCGGATGTCGCCGAGGGTGTCACGAGTTTCCTCCAGAAGCGGCCTCCGAACTTCCCCATGAAGGTATCGAAGGACATGCCGCCCTTCTTCCCGTGGTGGAAGGAGCCGAAGTTCCGGGAATAAAATCAGCCCTTTGTGGTGAACTTCAGCCCGGCGATGCCGCAGACAATGAGGACGATGCAAACGATCCGGGCCGTATCTCTGGGCTCATTGAAAAGTGCCATGCCAAGGATGGCCGTGCCGACGGCACCGATACCGGTCCAAACGGCGTAGGCTGTGCCGAGCGGTAGGTCGCGCATGGCCAGTGACAGCACCCAGAAGCTCGCGATCATCCCCGCAATCGTGGCGGCACTCCAATTCAGTTCAGTAAATCCCCGGGAGTATTTGAGACCCACCGCCCAGAAGATTTCGAGCGCACCGGCAGCAAAAAGGTAGATCCAGGACATATGGAGCGAGCTCCTTCATGATTGGTAACCTGCCACTAGCCTTTCCCGCCGCCCGCGTCGAAGGGACAGGGCACATTCGGGCAATAAATGGCCCTCAGAGTTTATGGGGGATTTGTTTGATTTGCTTTTTAGGCGGGACCGAAGCGCCTCTCAGCGTTCGGCCCTGTGCGGGGCTTGATGCGGGACCGGGGCAACTGCTCCGGCGTTCAGGGGGGATGGTCAGGCCATTTACCCCGCACAGGCTTTATTTTCCGTCAACGGGCGGCGGGATTTCCCGTTTCCCTCGCCGTCCGTGAAATCTTTCCGGGCTCTCTCCGGCGGGTATTCAGCTTCCCTGCCGCTCCAGGTATCTCCGGATCTCCTGGCGGATCCGGCCCACATCGTCGGCCCGGAACTTCCACCGGGAACCGTCCTTGAAGGCCGGTATCTTCTGGTCTCTCGCCAGCTCGGTCACAAAATCAGGTGTGATTTCGAGATCAAGCCGCTCAACCAGCTGCTTGGTGCTGAAAACCGGGACGCTCAGTTTCGGGCTGGTTTCGGCGTTTTCCTGCACGGCCTTGCGTCCTTCAGTTTGCCCCAACAAGTAAAAGATAACTCGTCGCGTCAACAGCGTCAAGGCGCTTCAACGCAATGAGTTATCTTTAATATTATCAGCTATTTAGATTCACATTACTTACCTTTGATTTCGGAATATATCCGACAGGCAAGCCGGTAATGCCGCAGCGCGGCGAAGTGCCGGTTGCTAATTCCGGACTGAACGCCCGTGCCGGCATCTCAGAAAATGAGCTGGATTCAGGCCTTACCAGGTCACGCGATAGGCCACGGTAATGCCATTTTTGAAAACGTCGTCCGGGTGCTTTAGGGACTTGCTGGCTGTGTCGAGCCCTTGGGCATCAGCCAGTTTTACCTTCAGGCCGGCTTCGGTTCCGGCAACGAAATTAAGCGCCTTCAGTACCAGCGGATCGTCACCGGCACGTGGAGACTTTTTCGCCTCCTCTACGCTGCCCGCATAGGAGACAATCCCCTTTTCGACCGCCATGCCACGGTCCACCAGTTTCGGGGAAACGAGTGCCTGGCCTTTCTCGTCCGTAATGGTCGGATACAGTTCCGGCTTCACCTGAATGTCAGTGAGGTCAAGGATAATTCCAGTCTTCGTGCCAGGGGCCACCGGTGGAGCCTGCAGCGATCCGGGGCCCGGTGCGTCGGCATGGGCCTCCGAAGGGAGCCAGAACCTGAGCAGCGCATGGCGAACCGTGCCAGTCCATTCTGGATACCGGTCACGTGTGGGCTGGTAGACGGGATACTCCTTCCGGGGCAGCGCGTGGGTTACGAGATAGTCATAAAGATCCCGCGAGATATTCCCCCACACCGGCATCCGGAGCCGCACAATGGCTGTCCCGGCTCCCTCGACGGAAGTGTCGAGGGTTTCCTCCAGAACGACCGCCCCCTTCACCACGCCGTTCACGGCGGTGGTCACCCGGTCGCTCACCTGCATGAAATCCCCGATGACAGTCCCGGACGCCACCCGGACCGACTGTGCGATCTCGAGAAGATTCCTCTGGGCGTCCACTTTCGCCGCCCTGAATGCCATGAGCCGCGCCTGCGCAGGACTCGTTACCTCGGCGGGTGCCACGGCAAGGCCGCTTGCCGTGATCGTTCCACGCACCCAGTCAATCTCGCCCGCGCCCTTCGGCTCCACGAGCCCCGGCCCGGCCACAGCTCCAGAAACCGCTACCACGGCGGCGAAAACAAGACCCGCAAAGCCCACCGGCATCAGACGTTTAAGGAATGCGTCCATATCAATAGTTTAACCATCTTTTGGACGCCGGAAAGGGGGCGGAAACGATAGAGATCATTGGGGAAAATGGAATGCGGCCACCGAAGTGGCCGCATTCAGCTTTTACCTGTTCTGCGCTTTGAATTAGCGCATCGTTTTATCAGGGTGCACAGGTAATTGCCTGAACAGCTATTGGCAGTTCGGTGGTCAACACAATCGCTGGCAACAAACCTCAACAGCAACCCATGTTATTCCCAACAAGGCTCGCTCTGTTGTCCAGCAATTTCAATGGGTTGATTTGGCGGGCGCGGCGGGAGTCGAACCCACGACCTACGGCTTCGGAGACCGTCACTCTATCCAACTGAGCTACGCGCCCGGCGGCATCCCTGGCGGAATGCTCCCTGAATGCCCCGGACTGGCGGTGCCATTCCGGTGTCAGGGACCCTACCGGTAGCACACAACTTTGCCGGAGGAAACAGTCTCGACACCTTCTCCGGGGGGAGTTATTCACCACTCTGTGAGCACCGCCAGTGAACCACCCGCCGCCATCAATCCCGATTTTGGTCCATTCCTTGAACAACTTGGGGCCGCCGTAAAGGACGGCGCTGATGTCTGGAAAAAGGCTGCGGCGGAAGGTCTCACCCGGCACCGTTCCGATGCTGATGACCGGTTCGTGACACCCGATGGCCGGGAACTGGCCCGGTTCGCTCCCCACGGGACTCTCATCCTCTGGGACCCCCGTTTTATAGAACACCGGCGGCTCGCCACGTTTGATGTAGGGGGCAGACTCCTCTCGTGGTTCAGGTGGGGAAGCCCCGATGGCGAGGCGGGCATCCT
>CAZSFB010000189.1:0-3984 GCA_964606035.1 uncultured bacterium
GCCAAACAGCTCCAACGCGCGGGGAATAATGGTGCCGCCGGCGCCATGCAGGGGGAAAGTGACCCGGCTGTTCGCGAGCGCATCCTGAAGGAAGTCCGGGCCCTCTATGGAGACGACCAGCCACTGGCGGTCCAGTACGTGACCTGGCTGAAACGTATTGTGATCCTGGATTTCGGGACCAGCCGTCTCCACCGCCGCCCCGTCATTGACACAATCCTCGAGGCCCTTCCGGTCACCATCACGCTGAACCTGATTTCGGTGGCGATCGTTTACCTGCTGTCGATTCCGTGGGGTGTCTATTCGTCTACCATTGTTGGCAAGCGGCTCGACACGGCGGTTTCGACGGTCCTGTTTTTCCTCTATTCCATTCCTTCCTTCTGGGCCGCGATGATGCTTCTGCTCTTTTTCGCAGGCGGCCTGTGGCTGGACTGGTTCCCCGTGGCAGGTATACGGACTCTCGGCTCCGAAAACTGGCCCTGGTGGAAACAGCTTCTCGACCATGCCCATCATCTGGTACTTCCGGTGATCTGCTACGTCTACGGCTCGCTGGCGTTCATGTCCCGGTTCGTGCGCTCGACGATGCTCGAAAACCTGCACATGGACCATGCCCGCACGGCACGGGCCAAGGGACTATCCGAAGCCGCCGTACTCCTCCGCCATGTGTTCCGAACCGGACTCATCCCGATCGTCACCCTGCTCGGCTACCTGCTGCCGGGACTTATCGGCGGCTCCGTCATCATCGAGAGCATCTTCAGCATCCCCGGCATCGGCCGGCTCGGTTTCGACGCCATCCTTAACTATGACTACCCGCTTATCATGGCGATCACGACGATATCGGCATTTCTTACGCTCGCGGGAATGCTGGTATCTGACATCCTCTATTCCGTGGTGGACCCGCGGATCCGCCTGGACGGAGGCGGCCGGTGAGGCACACCCTCCGCACCGCATTCCGCGAGCTGTACAGCGGCACACTCATTGCCGCGAGCACCACGTTCATCCTGATTGTGGCGTTTCTTGCCTTTGCCGCGCCGATTATCGCCAACGACCGGCCCATCGTCATGAAGCTCAAAGGCGAGGTGCTGTTCCCGGCACTGCGGGAGGATGCACGTACACGAACCCTTTCCCGCGAGGAAATCGACGCCCGGATAGGCCCCGGGGACTGGGCCCTCTGGCCGCTGCACCGCCAGTCACCCGACACAAACAATCTGGGCGAGCGGCTCATGCCCCCGTCGCTGGAGCACCCTCTGGGGACGGACCAGAACGGACGGGACGTACTCGCCCGGATCATCCATGGCGGCAGGATCTCGCTGGCTGTGGGGTTTGTCTCGATGGGAATCGCTGTCTCAATCGGCATTCTCGTCGGCGCACTGGCAGGATGGTTCGGTGGCCGCACCGATCTGGTCATCTCCCGGATCATCGAGGTCGTGATCTGCTTCCCGACCTTTTTTCTTATCCTGACGGTGATGGCCTTCTGGCCGCCCAGTATCTGGAACATCATGATCGTCATCGGGATCACAGGCTGGACCGGCATCGCACGGCTGGTCAGGGGCGAAGTCCTGAAGCTGAAAAATGACGAGTTCGTTCTCTCGGCCAGGGTCACAGGTACCGGCAATCTTGTCGTGCTGTTCCGTCACGTGCTGCCTCACGCCCTGTCACCGGTGATTGTTGCCGCGGCTTTTGACATCGCCGGTGCGATGCTCACCGAAAGTTCGCTGAGCTTCCTCGGTTTCGGCGTTCAGCCCCCCACATCCAGCTGGGGCCAGATCCTGGGACAGTCGAAAACCTATGCCCGGAGCGCGTGGTGGCTGGTGGTATTCCCCGGACTTGTGCTGTTTCTCTCCATCACGTCCTACAACATCCTGGGCGACCGGCTGCGGGAGCGGGCCGACCCCAGAAGTGCCAGGAGCCGCGCCGCACGGGGCTGAGCCGGGACCTCAAACGGCACCTGAACAATGAACCACCATTCATCCTCACACATTTTCCAGCCGGAAGGATTGTGATGGAATCTGGCGCGGGACCCGTTTCCGGGTATATGATGGCAATTCTATGGTCCCGAAGGAGTTCAAATGGCTGGGCCCCGAAAACGACTCGGCGAGATCCTGATCGAAGCCGGTGTCATCGATGATATGCAGCTCAAGACGGCACTTGCCGAGCAGAAGCGTTGGGGCGACCGGCTCGGCAACGTGCTGATCGGTCTCGGATTCGTGTCCGAAGACGTGATGGCGAAAGCCCTGTCGAGTCACCTGAAGATTCCGAGCGTGAATCTCACCAAGCAGAACTTCACGCCCGAACTCATTGCCATGCTCGATGCGGAGCGGGCCCGCAAGTATGGTGTCATTCCGGTCATGTTCAAGAAGGAAGGAACCCGGAAGGTGCTCTATCTCGCCATGAGCGATCCGACGAACCTGCCAGCACTGGATGAGATCGGGTTCGCCACCGGATGCCAGATCAAGCCTGTGGTTGCCGTGGACTCCCAGATCCAGGCCATGCTGGGCAGGCATTATGGCGGTGAAAGCGAATCCGACCGTTCCTACGGGGTGGGTACGACCGGGTTCAAGACCGGCACCGATGCGGACGCAGGCATTTCGATCCAGCAGGAGATACTGGACCGTGCCCCCCGGTCGGCAGAACCCGTCCGGCGCGAACCCACACCACCCCCGGCAGCACCTGAGGGCGGTGCACGGCCCAAGCCCTCGAAAGAGATGCTTGCCCTGATCCGTATTCTCTCGCGCAAGGGCATTATCACCAAGGAAGAGTTCATCGAGGAGTTCCGCAACCTCTGACCGGATCCGAATGGCGCTGCTCGAAATCAGAGACCTGAGTGTCGCGTTTGGTGACGGACCCGCTTCCGTCACCGCCATCGACCGCCTGTCCCTCACGGTGGACAGACAGGAAACTGTCTGCCTGGTGGGAGAGTCCGGCTGCGGAAAGTCACTCACGGCACTTTCCATCCTGGGACTGGTTCCAAAACCGGCCGGCCGGATCGCCGGAGGCGAGATCCTGTTCGAAGGCACGAACCTGGCCGCCCTGCCCGAGCGGGCACTCCGCGCCATCCGGGGCCGCCGCATAGCCATGATTTTCCAGGAGCCGATGACGAGCCTGAATCCAGTGTTGACTGTCGGCCGGCAGATCACGGAAGTGCTGGAACTGCACCTTGGGATGACGCGGCGGCAGTCCCGCACACGGGCCATAGAGCTGCTGGCCCGGGTGGGAATCCCCGCTCCGCAGGTCCGTGTGGATGACTATCCACATCAGATGTCGGGCGGCATGCGCCAGCGGGTGATGATCGCCATGGCACTGGCCTGCGGTCCTGACCTGCTCATCGCCGATGAACCGACCACAGCTCTCGACGTGACGATCCAGGCCCAGATTCTGGAGCTGATCCGGAAACTCAAATCCGAATCCGGCATGGGAACACTTCTCATCACCCACGACATGGGCGTGGTTGCCGAGATGGCCGACCGGGTGGCCGTGATGTATGCAGGCCGCAAGGTGGAGGAGGGAACGTCGCGCGAGCTGTTCACCAGACCGGGGCACCCCTATACCCGGGGGCTTCTCAGCTCCATCCCCCGTCCGGACCCCGTCACCGGCAGCACCAAACACCAGAAGCGGATTTCGACCATTCCGGGAAGCGTTCCCGAGCTGCGTGAGCTGGGTGCGGGGTGCCATTTCAGCGGCCGCTGCGATCTTGTCGAACCCCGCTGCCGCGAGACAGAACCGCCGCTCGATCCACCCTCGGACGCCCACCGGTGGGCCTGCTGGGTCACCCGCGAGACCAGTGCCCGGCGTTAGTTATCCGCCGCCTGTCAGTGGTTCGTGGCGTCTAGTGCCCGTTGCACACCGGTAAGGATACCGGACATCTCCTGATGTACTTTGCCGTTGGTCGCCAGCAGCTCCCGGCGATCCAGTTGATGGGGGCCGCCACCGTAGTCCGTCACCTGGCCGCCCGCTTCCTCGACGATGAGAACCCCGGCGGCGATATCC
>CAZSFB010000189.1:3994-5945 GCA_964606035.1 uncultured bacterium
GCCGGCCCGCGGCGACCCAGCAGAGATCCACTGACGCCGAGCCGAGGCGGCGCACACCATGGGCTTTCATGAGAAAAGGCTTCCAGAAGGCGAGATAGTGTTCCAGCCGCTGGCGGAGATCATAAGGAAAGCCTGTCGCGAGCAGGGAACGCGACACGTCAGAAACGTCCGACACCCGAAGGGGTTTTCCATTCAGGGCCGCACCCTGGCCTTTCGCCGCGGAGAACTCCTCGTCCAGTGCCGGAGCATAGACGCAACCAGCCACCGGCTCGCCTTCGAAAGCGAGACCGATCGAAACACCTACAATCAGGTGGCCGTGGGCGAAGTTTGTCGTACCGTCAATGGGATCAATGATCCAGGTGAGTCCGCTGCGGGACACCACGTTTCCGGTGCTTTCCTCCCCGAGAATGCCGTGGTCCGGAAACTCTCCAAGGATCTCCGAGACAATCAGTTTTTCCGCTGCCACATCGGTTTCAGTGACGAGATCCATGTCGCCAGTCTTCCACCGGATCGACTGACCCCGGTGAAGTTGCCCCGCGACCAGCACCCCGGCCTTTCGGGCAGTGCGGCAGGCAAACTCCCGGTACCGGGACAGTTCAGCGGCAGTGGGGGACTTCGGTGAGGTCATCTATTGGTTCCCGCCAGAAACGGAACGGGCCGGGAACCGGATAAAACGGTCCCGGCCCCGGATCCTGTACCGCCGGGCAGGCTCAGTTCGCCTTGGCGGCGGCCGCGGCTTCAACCTTCGCGGACAGGTCATTCACGCGCTGGGCCATCTGGTCGAGCTTCTTTTCGAGTTTGTCGATAGAACGGTCGACTTCCTTGAGAATCTCGTTGAGCGGCTTCACACCTTTGGCGCGCACCTGGTTAACCTGCGATAGCAGGGCCATCGCCTGGCCTGCAGACTTCATCAATTCGGGGTTCTGCATCATTTTGCCCATGAACTGCTGCATCTGGGCCTGCCCGCGCTTGCGGAGGTCGCGGCGCAGACTGGCGATCGGGTTGCTGGGTTTCCTGGATTCCGACATGGGTTCCCACCTCATCTGCCGGTGGAACCATTTTACAGTCCCCAACGTCCGGCACGGGGAATCACTAGTCCCTGCTCCGGGCGGAGGTCAATGAACCCCCCCTGCCACCCTGAACTGCTGTTAACATCCATTCTCACGGGCAGCGCACGAAACTCTTTGGTAATGGTGGGCAATCCTGCCAAAATGTACAGGTGGCTCCTCGCCGTACATACAGGAATGCCCTTCTGGTGCTGGTAATCGCTGTTTCCACCGCCAGCTGTACCCGTTCGGCCCCGGACGCCCGGCTGGAAACCGCAGAGGTGGTGCCGCCCGAGCAGCTTTTTGAAAGCATCCGCACGGCCGTCTCAGCCGGAAAACTCGAGCTCGCCACCCGCCTGATTGAAGAGAACCAGTCCCGTTTCACCGACAGCCGCACAGTTGACCGGCTGAACTTCATGCGGGGTTGGGCGGCCTATACACAAGGAGAGTTCGACCTGGCCCGGATCTGGCTGGAACAGATCCCTCACACCAATCTCGGCCTGGCGCCGGTGTGCCTGTATTTCCGTGCCAAGTCCCACGAGGCGTCCGGCGATACCGAGAGGGCCATCAACCTCTACGAGCAACTGATCGAGCGCTATCCCTTCAGCCGCCGGTCGGTGGAGTCCCGGTATGATGCTGCCGGCCTCTATTTCCGCCTTGGCCGTTTCGAGCAGGCGGCCGCGCTTTACGAAATGATGCGGCGGAATCCGAACCTGCAGGGTGAACTTTATATCGCAAACCGCCCGGCAGTGCTCATGAATTCCGGCGATACGCTCCTGGCCCTGGGCCAGTCCAAAGACGCACTGGACCGGTTCGAGACCCTCTATTACGAGTTTCCGCTCACGCCCGAAGCTTAGGTTGCCGCAGACCGGATCGTGAAGATCCGCCAGAAAGCTGGTCTACCA
>CAZSFB010000190.1:0-5933 GCA_964606035.1 uncultured bacterium
CATGTCACCTGCGAGTCCTCCGCCGTGAAGGTTACCTATTGGCGTGAGGAGATCATTCCGTACAGGAAGTACCGCTTTCAGGGTGCCCGGGCCAAGTTCTTTGACCTCGCAGCCGAGGAATTTCGGAAGCCCGGACATCGCGTTATTCGCGGCCATGATTCCCTTCGCAAGCTGCTCGTTGTAACGATCCGAGAAGTCGGGCTTCATGCTGCTGCTCCCCGGTTTTGTCCCGACGCCGCACGCTTCAGGAAATTCATGAACATTTTCTGCCCCTTTAGTCCCTGCCGGTATATGCCATGGTCCATTGCATGAGGAGCTTTTGACGGCACGGCTCGTACCCTGTCCCAGTATGTCTTGATGCGTTCTGGCCTTCCCATTTCGTTCTGCATGTTGCGTGTCGCCCGCGATATGGCCCACAAGCCGAGCGGTGCCAACGGGGCCGCAATCGCGAGCCCGGCCAGTTCGGAAAGCTTGAACTCCAGCAAGGTCTTCTCTTTGTCGCTCCCTTTCCGGTCGAGGAGCCAATAGTCCATCGCAAGATGATGGGATTCATCAATATCGATCCGGCGGAAGATTTCGTCCTGCAGGGAGTCCTTGATCTTCTCCTTCAGGAGGGGAATCAGCAGCCCATCGAGCCCGATCTCGAAGAGTACGATCTGCGAGGCAGTGACTTCGTGCAAAAACCGGCTCTGCGAATGCCAGATTTGCCGCATCGTCCGGAAATTGAGCCGGGTCAATAGCGGCATGTCCTGCCAGCGGACTCCAAGCCGCCTAGCCATGGCAATCTCGGCGCGAGCATGGCGCATTTCATCGACGTAGAAAAACTCATATATCTGCTTCGCGCGTGAATCTTTGACATAACGTGCGCAGAGGCGGAATATCTCGGCGGCCTGGTATTCCAGACCAGCCGTAAAGACCAGCATAAGGCCCAGTTCCCTGCGTTCGGACGGCGGCAGGTGGTCCGCTCCCTCAAGGGGCTTATCCCAGTCAAATTGATGCACAGACCATTGGGTTTCGCGCGTGATGCGAAGTATTCTGTCCAAGTCAATGGCACTTGCCCTGTCAGGCGTATTCTCTTCATCAGTTTGTTCAGTCATTCCTTCGACTCCTTCACTTTTTTATTTCCGGCCAGGTGGGAAGCGCCGTCAGTGTGATCTGGGATAGAAAAATTTCGCATCCATCCAGAACGGCTTCTTCAGAACCGATTTCTGATGCACGAAGGTTTCGAATGTCCGCTTACCGTGGTAGCTGCCCATCCCGCTTGGGCCGACTCCCCCGAACGGAAGCGATGGATTGCCAGCGTGCATGATCGTGTGGTTAATGCAGACGCCGCCCGAGGATGTGTGTTCGACCACGCGCCGCTGCAGCCGCTCATCGCGGCTGAACAGGTAGCATGCAAGCGGCTTGGGCCGGGCACGCACGAAGGCAAGTGCCGCTTTCATGCTGTCTACCCCGATAACAGGCAATACAGGCCCGAAAATCTCTTCGGACATGACTGGACTTTCGGGAGACACATTTCTTATCACGGTCGGGGCAATGTATAGACTTTCCTTGTCATAATCGCCCCCGGCCACCTTTTCCCCGTCGTTCAGGAAGCGGGCCACGCGTTCAAAGTGGCGTTCATTGACGATTCGTGCATAATTACGGCTGCTCTTTGGATATTGTCCGTAAAAATCGTGAATTGCCGTGCGGAGCTTGTCGAGCAGGGCGTTCTCCGCTTGACGATGCACAAGCACATAATCCGGCGCGATGCAGGTCTGCCCCGCATTCATGAACTTGCCCAGGGCGATACGCCGGGCAGTCACGTCCATGTCGACGTCTCGATCTACCAGGCATGGACTCTTGCCGCCGAGTTCCAGCGTGACGGGAGTCAGATTATCGGAAGCAGCTTTCATCACTATGCGGCCGATCGCGCCGCTGCCGGTATAAAAAATATGGTCGAATCGTTGAGAAAGCAGTCTTTGGGTCTCTTCTGGGCCGCCCTCGATAAACCGAATGCAATCCGAATCGATATAGTTCTTAAGTTTTGTGGCCAGCAGGGCCGACGTGTGCGGTGCAATCTCTGACGGTTTGACGATGGCGCAATTGCCCGCGGCGATAGCGCCGGCGAGCGGAATCAAGGTGAGCTGAACGGGATAATTCCACGCTCCTATGATCAGGACGACTCCCAGCGGGTCCTTGTGGATGTAGCTCTCGGCTGGCCGCAGCGGTAGAGGTGTAGAAACTCTTTTGGGCCGGACATAACTTTTCAGGTTGAACTTGAGCGCCGCGATTTCCATACCGACCGATAATATGTCGGCCATCATCGCCTCTTGTGCGGGCTTTCCCAGATCGGCCGACAGGGCCTTGAGTATCGGATTCCGGTTCTCATAGCAGAACCTGAGCAGTCCTGTCAGTTGGCGCTGGCGCCAGCCAAGAGGAAGCGTACGGCCTGAATCGAAGTGCATGCGAAGGTCATCGGCCACCTTCTCATAGCGGTTTTCATTGTTATCCTTAGCGACCTTTGATTGCATATGGTGTCAGAACCCGTTTCCCTAAATTGCGGGGGCATGGATAACGGCCGAACCTGTCCCAGTCATATTCGCCGAAGCCGGTTTTACAAACTCATAAAAAGTGAGAGCCGCGACAAGCCGTTACTAATGGTGTTCGAGACTTTATGGAAATCATTTCGTGCGTCCTGTGACCGCGAACAAAGCAGCCTTGAAGAGCACGGGATTCCTCTCGAAAAAGTCGACGCATGATTTTAGGAAGTCCACCGACACACGGAACGATTTTACTTCCATAGAGTGCGGGGCCTTGGATTCTACGCTCAACAGACGTTTCCAGTAGTTGAGGAAATCGTCTCCATCCATCGGAGATTCCCGCACACTCCACGCGAACGAGACAAGCCCGATTGCGGCTAGGGCGATCGATGTCGCCCGAAACGGATAGCTGCTTTTCTTGGATTTCACGTTTCGATGACCGTTCGTGCGGTTTTTCCTTGCCTTTCCCTTTTCTTCCAGCAACCAGTAGTCCATGGCGATGTGACGGGCTTCGTCACGGTCGATGAGCTTGAATGCCTCTATTAGGAGCGGATCGTTGCTCATTTTCTTCAGGGCGGGGAGCAAAAGCGTATCGAGTGCAAGCTCCGCGATTGGGATACCCGAGGTGCCGAACTCGTGAAGCAGTTTGCTGGCCGGGGTTCTTCCAGCCCGCCGGATGTCCCGTGAAAAATGCTTGAACATCGCACGAACCGGAAGCGGCAAATCATGCCAGCGCCAGCCCAGCCGCTTGGCGAGTTCGACTTCGGCGTCCGCGTGCCTCTGTTCGTCTAGGGCAATCAACTGAAAGATCGTTTTCGCTGTTTTATTATCGGTATGTTTGGCGTGGATCATGAAGGCGTCGACGCCTAGTCGCTCGAAGCCCGCCGTCATCAGGAGCATTCTAGCAAGTAGTTCCCGTTGTTTTCGGCTCCTAGCGATTTCGTCCGCTACAGGCGATTGCCAGTCGAAGTCATGGACTGACCATTGGTTGCGTTTGGCCACCTCCAGTAAACTTTCGAGCTCAATCTGCTTGCCGCGAATTCCGTTAATGCCGTCAGCTACAACTAGCGTAGGCAACGGTCCTGCGGTAATTTCCACGCTGCTCGAACTGTATTGGGAACCGTTTTCGGTCATAGCCACGATTTCGTCCCCTTCAGTAACTGTTGAAAGCTGCTTTACTGGTCCCGAACCAGATTGATCTGCAATGCTTATCAGCATAGCATACTTACAACTATACTATATAGTCTAGTTGAAAATGAATTTGAGTTGGGTTAGCTTTGAGCCGTCTGGTAGTTGGCGCCCCGCAATTGGCATCCTTAGGACGTCAATTCTGATCCAAAAAGACCTTTAATTTTAATAGCTTATAACATCTGACCTATTTATTTTGTTTGCAGTGCAGGGGGGAGTAGGCATGAACTTTGATTTTTCTCAGGACCAAAAACTGTTGCAGAAGTCTGCGCAAGCATTTCTAAAGGACCACGCGGGTCCGGCGAAGGTCAGGCAGGTCATTGACACGCATGCAGACTGGGATAGTAGCCTCTGGAGCCGATTGGTCGAGCAGGGCTGGCAGGGAACCACCATTCCTGAAAAGTTCGGAGGTTCCGGTTTCGGGTATCTTGAACTGGTTCTCTTGGCCGAGGAACTCGGCGCATGCTTGGCGCCGGTCCCCTTCTCATCATCGGTTTACTTCGTGACCGAGGCTATTCTCAGATATGGATCTGAAGCCCAGCAGCGCAAGTACCTTCCAAAGCTAGCCTCGGGCGAATCGATCGGTACCTTTGCATGGGCTGAGGGAGCCGGTGTGCCGGGTCTGACAGAGCGGCTGAACACCCGGTTTGATGGCAAATCGGTCAGCGGCACCAAGCTGCCCGTTCTCGACGGTAAGGTCGCAAACCTCGCACTTGTCGTTGCGTCTGAAGGTGACGCACTCAGTTTGGTAATCGTAGACCTAAAAGCGGAAGGAGTTGAGATCTCGCGGCTCGAATCCATGGATCTCACCCGGTCACAGGCGACAATCAAGTTAAGCAGCGCCCCGGGTGAACGCCTTGGTCCCAGCGGCGAGGGGCGGCGGATGCTGGATTCGTTGCTCGATCGGGCCGCAGTTCTGCTGGCATTCGAGCAGCTTGGCGGCGCAAGCAGGGCACACAAGATGTCGCTCGAATATGCGAAGGAGCGGTATGCGTTCGGCAGGCAGATCGGCTCTTTTCAGGCTGTCAAGCACAAGGTCGTCGACATGCTGGTAAGCGTGGATCTGGCTCGCTCGAACTGCTTTTACGCTGCGTGGGCGTTACAGAACGACTCCGATCTTCCCGTAGCGGCGGCCGCGTCCCGGATCGCGGCAACCGAGGCTTTCGAGTTCTGTTCGAAGGAAAACATCCAGGTCCACGGCGGCATCGGATTTACCTGGGAGGCCGATGCCCATCTTTATTTCAAGAGATCCAAGCTGCTGGCGCTCTCATTCGGCAGTGCGGATCTCTGGCGCGACCGGTTGATGGAAAAACTTGACCAAAAATATTCCGCCTGAAACCGGCGCCTGATTTTCCGGTCTGACAGAATTTCGCGGATTGAGGGGTCATCTCATGGATTTTAACGATACCGAACAGGAACGCACATTTCGCAACGAGGCCCGGGCTTGGCTTAACGCCAATGCCAAGAAACGAGAAGAATCCCAGGATTTCTTCAGCATGTTCTCCGAACGTGACGATTCGAACATGATCAAGGCCGCCAAAGCATGGCAGGCCAAGAAAGCGGACGGCGGGTGGGCCTGTATCACTTGGCCAAAGGCCTATGGCGGAAAGGGCGGCTCTCCCATCCAGTCCGTCATCTGGAACCAGGAAGAGGCGAAATTCAGCGTCCCGCCCAACGTCTTTGCGATCGGCATTGGAATGGCCGGGCCGACCATAATGCTTCATGGAACGAAGGAGCAGAAAGAGCGTTATCTTCAGCCGATGCTTCGGGGTGACGAGATATGGTGCCAGCTCTTCAGCGAGCCCGGTGCCGGCTCCGATCTGGCCGGTCTGAAAACCCGTGCGGTAAAAGACGGCGATATGTGGGTCGTCAACGGGCAGAAAGTCTGGACCTCCGGAGCCCATTATTCAGATTGGGGAATCCTCGTCACCCGTACTGATTTCGACGCACCCAAACACAAGGGCATTACTTATTTCGTCGTAGACATGAAAAGCCCGGGAATAGAAGTCAGACCGATCAAGCAGATATCGGGTGGCGCGAATTTCAACGAGGTTTTCTTTACGGACGTCAGAGTTCCTGAAGCCAACCGCTTGGGCGGTGTGGACAAAGGCTGGCCAGTGGCCCTTACGACATTGATGAATGAACGGTTCACCATTGGCGGCGGGGGAATGATGGGCGGCGGTTTCGGATTCGAGGATCTGGTGCTGCTCGCCAAGAACTCGC
>CAZSFB010000191.1:0-5908 GCA_964606035.1 uncultured bacterium
ATGGCGGAACTGACCAGATGACCGAGGCGCTTAGGCTTGGTGCACATGATTATATTTCCAAGCCGTTCCGCGCCGAGGAGATACTGCTCGTTCTGAAAAAGGCCGAAGCCCGGCGGAAATCGACCCAGTTTTCCGGCCCCGCCGGTGGTGGCCCTTTGCCGCCGGGGCAACTCACCCGTTCAATGGTTGTCGTCAGCCGCCAGATGAAGGACGTCATGACCTTTGTGGAGCGGGTGGCAAAATACAAAACCACTGCGCTGCTTCTGGGGGAGTCGGGAACCGGCAAGGAGATGATCGCGCGGGCGATCCATGAGATGTCCGACCGCCGGGATGGCCCTTTCGTGGCGGTCAATTGTGGCGCCATTCCGGACTCGCTGCTGGAGAGTGAGTTTTTCGGCCATATCAAGGGAGCGTTTACTGATGCTGTCCGGGATAAGACAGGTCTGTTCGAGGAGGCAAACGGCGGCACACTGTTCATGGACGAAATCGGTGAACTGCCCGCATTGCTACAGGTGAAGCTGCTCCGTGTGCTTCAGGAGGAAGAGGTTCGCCGTGTTGGCGATACGCAGCCCCGCAAGATCAATGTCCGCATCATCGCAGCGACTCTGAAAAACCTTGAGGAAGAGGCTGCCGCGGGCCGTTTTCGTGATGACCTATACTACCGGTTAAATGTATTTCCGATCTGGATACCGCCGCTGAGGGACCGCAAGGAGGATATTCTTCCGCTTGCTGAACATTTCCTGAAAAAGTTTTCCAGTCGCCACGGGCGTGATATTTCAGGATTTTCAGCGGGGGCGATTTCAGCCCTTTCCGGCTATTCGTGGCCGGGTAATGTCCGCGAACTGGAAAATACGGTTGAACGGGCCGTCGTACTCTGCGAGGGGTCGTCGATTTCGGAATCGGATCTGCCCTTTTTCCGGGGAGCATCGTCTGGTTCGACTCCTGGAGTACTTTTACCGGCCGCTGGACGCGGGCAGGGCGGCCAGGATGGGAATATCATTGATTTCGGAACGGATCTTTCGATCCCAAAGGCGGTTGACCGGATTGAGAACCTCTTTATCCGGAAGGCACTTGAAAAGTCGGGTGGTAACCGGGCGTTAGCCGCCAAGATACTCGAAATCTCTAACCGCACACTGTTATATAAGCTGAAGCGCATGCGGATTGAATCCGACTCATAATGGCTTCGCTCTCTTGCCCCGCAAAGTTTGCGTGATCAAGCGCAACGCTTGAATGGTTTTCAGCCAGATTTCGAGAATATCACCAAAGACATTTTTATCGTATTCGGTATAAAAACCTTTATAATCAGCTAGTTAAACTGCCTCGGTATACCGGAACAACCTTTGCTTGGAAGTTAACATACTTTCACTGGCATTAGCTGTCAGCTCAGAGGTGGCTCTCCGGAGGAAAGAGACCTGAAATCATGATGATGTATCTTGTCCACCGCCATCACTGTCGACACCGGATGTTCCGCAGGGGGCGTGCGGTTCCACACGCCGGCTTCACGCTGATCGAACTGATGGTCGTTGTCGGCATGATCTTCATCGTGGCTGCCATCGGATTTGGCCGTTACGATCCGGGACCGTCCCGGATCAGTCAGGCGACACGCGTACTTCAGGCGGACATCCAGGCGGCACGCATCAGTGCCCGGGCCAACTCCCATACCATCAATTTCTGGTTGGGTTATGAATGCTGGGCAACTTCGCCGGATCGCATACGTTCGGTGGACGGCAATGGGAGGCCCATCGGCGCATGGGCCCGGCACATCGATCACAATGCCAACCTCGCTGTAGATCCGGGCGAAGAGTGCACGACCTATTTCCTCCCCTCATCGGCGAGAGAACAGTTCATTTTCGGCTCAGTAAGCGGATCCGGGCCAGATGACGGTGGGGTAAATCATCCGCCGGACGCGGATGGCGTAACCCTGGATCTTCCCCTGTCGCCGCTGCCGAACGTGCTTTCGTTTGGAGCGGGTGGAGTGCTCAACCTTCTGACAGCGGATACGGATACGATTTTTCTGAAATACGGAGACCGGCTCGGACGGGCGATCATTATCCGGCCAAACGGATCTTCCATCGTATATGGATGGGAGGACGGCGCATGGGTCCTTTTCCGTTCTTGAGACGAACAGGTGGGGTGCCAAATATGAATCGCGGCAGCTTGCAGATCAGGGCGAGGTTGCGTGGACGCCGCCGGACTGGTGGCTTTACCCTGGTTGAAATGATGATAGCGCTGGGACTCCTGTTCGTGGGACTTCTCGGCATGGTCGGAATGGCCTCTGAAGCTGTTAAGCAGAACCAGGCCAATGCCGACATGACTTATACGGCCATGGCGCTTCAGGACCGGCTGTCGGCTTACCACCTGCTGCCGCGGCAGTATCTTCAGGACAAGGGAGTCAACACTGCCTTTGAGTGCGATGTGGACACTGAACCCAATGGTTATGATATCGCCGCGAATATCGGTTATTTCGAGGAAGATCTCGACAAGTTTGGTACTGATGACATGCCCGAAGGCCAGATCGGTTACCCGTTTATTCTGCGGATGACCTGGTCCGGGATCTGTACTCCTGACCGGAAATCGGAACAGGGGCTAACGCGCTGCGAACCGGATCCGACAGGCAAGGCTTTCCGTGGCGGATGTGCGCCTGGTGAGCGCCAGGTGGGCGGGATGGAGCGCAATGCGCGCACCTCCAACACCTATCAGGTGGATTACGAACTGGAAAACAAGGTGAATGGTTATCTCTCGCGCGGGCAGTTCTGGGTTGCGGACGACCCATCCCGGATGGACGTTTCCAGCTGAATAATCAGGGCGGAATCATGAATATTATGACGGTACACACATATTGGCTTGAGCAGCGGCGGCGGCCCTCACGGAACGGCGGCTTCACTCTGATCGAGTTAATGGTGACCTTGGGCATCTTTATCATGATCATAACCTTTTCGATGGAGGGGATCGTGCAAGGGCTTCGTGGATGGTTGCCTCGCCAGGCGGTCGCCAAAATGCTCCAGGATTCCCGTGATATCGTTTCAATGCTGACGGACAGTGTTGAGCGGGCAGGTTCCGGAGAGGTATTCGACCGTAACTATCGTGCGTCCACGTTTGGTGCGGCAATCATCCCGCGCAGGGTTACTGGAAACGAGTTTGCCCAGACAGGAAAGACTTCTGCCATTGGTGACGGTCTGACCAGTAATTCCGACGAAGTGACACTGGTAGGCACATTTCCAATCACGGCGATTGTGGCCAATGACAATGGCAGCGACCAGCTTACGGTGTCGTATGTCCCCGTGACCCGCCATTCATCGACGGATGAAAATGTCTCCTATCGCCATTTCGCCTACCAGTTTTTCAACAGGCTTTACGGACCCAGGGAACGGTCCTACTACTATCCGAGTATTACTGAAGACGATATAGGCCAGCTTCTTGTGGTCAAGTCGTTTGGTGTGGGACCCAACAATGTCGCCCGGTATCGCATGGTGAGGATTACGGGAGTCACGCCCAATCCGATTGAATCGCAGGCTGTGGATATAACTTACGCGATTGAGCAGGCACTCCCTTTCAACCGGTGGATTCAGGAAATCGCCGCCAGCAACAGCAGTATCCAGTATTATGATGTTACTGACGGAAGCTTCGCGGAGTATGCAGGAGCCGCTGTTCCCGCCTGTGACGGAGCCGCGGACATTCCAAGTATCATTACTGGCGGCGGCAAGGCTCAGAGTGGCCTCCAGACTACCGGTGTGCGTTCGCAGAAGTGCAGTACGGCGGCACTTGCCTACATGCATACGTTTTTTATTGACCGTCCTTCGAACAATGCACCGCCGCGCCTCGCACGTTATGACTATACCGGCGATTCATTCCCTGGCCAGACCGATTACACCGTCATAGCGGATGGGGTCGAGGATATGCAGATTGAATATTTCTTTGAAAGTGACGAGAGCTATACGATCCCTGGCCCGGGTGTTCAGGGAAAAACCTCTTTCGATGTTGATATCACGGTAAACAAGCTTACCGCCGAACCTGAAACCGCCCGCATCAACTCTATCCGGTTCATGTTCATATCGGCCCAGGAAGCAGGCAAGATCAACGCCGACCAGGCTTATCCACAACTCTCGAACCGTATAGATATGATCCCCGAGTACGACGGGATTGACCGTGTGATCCGGAACATGACGACCGTGACATTCGCCCTCAAGAGTGCCCGGTCGTCACAACTATATGGAACCCTCTGAACCCGGGATGGAGCGAGTAATATGAAAGCTGTAAACCCAGAGGGAACGCGCAGATACCGCAAGGCTCATCATCGTCAGCGCGGTGTCGCGCTGGTTATCGTCCTGTCACTGATCATGCTTCTGACCGGGGTCGGAGTCAGTACGATGGCGATTACCGGTCTTGGCCGCATTGCTGCCAGTGCCGACGTGAAATATGCCGCCCGGTCAAACTGTAACGACCGGGCCGCACGGTATATGGCCGATCAGATTGGGGACTGGAAAATCATTATTGCCCGCGTCGGCAGTTCAGGCCGTTGTGCAACGATTTATACCATGAACATGTTATCGATTCCGGCGGGTGACGTTGATCCACCTCCTGCCGGACAGGATCCAGCAGAATGTTTCACGGATGAGCCTGCCATCTGTCCGCCGGGTTCCAACTGTGACGGCAACCCCGCCTGGAAGGAATACATGGACCGGGAGGCCCGTGAGCAGGTGCGGTTCAGGGGCCAGAACACCATCCCCTTTGATGAATGCCCCGAGACGCGGGCAATCGCGACCCTTGCGGATCCCATTATGCCTGTGGTGGGTGACAAGGTGGGGCAGGAACTCGGAAGAACTGTTGGCCAGGCCGGCGATTGCTACTATCCGGTGCGGGTATTCGCCATGAACCTTCCGAGAAATGAACAGCGTTTCTATACGAACTATCTCGACATGGAGTTTATCCGCAAGATTTTCTCCTCAACGGGATGCATCCAGTAGCCAGTGTGGCTTTATGGAGCAGGAGTGTCAGACATGATGAAACCCAACCAGCTCAGAACGAGAACCATTACAGGAATTATCTGCCTGCTTGGCGTTGTTGCTGTTGCAGTTCCGCGTCACGCTCATGCGGTCGCGGATGTTCCGTATTTCGCCAATGCCAATGTGGAGCCGAACATCTTCCTCGCGTTCGACTCGTCGGGTTCAATGGACACATCCGACATCCCGAACGTGCCCGGCGGAACCTGCGCCTCCGTCGGGTGCCGGAAGCGAATTGACATTGCCCGCGAGGTGCTTTCCGGATTTGCGACCCCGACGGATACGACAGATACCGGTACTTCAATCGTGGACCAGTTCGGCAGCCAGGTGCGTTTCGTATATGGCCGGTTTTTGACAGGTGATACGACTGTTAGAGGCCTCTCCTTCAGTGGCCAGGCGGGCACGGTAGACAGTCCGTATTTCCGGAACGATAACCTC
The DNA here is from genome assembly GCA_964606035.1 of uncultured bacterium. Classification (GTDB taxonomy): domain Bacteria; phylum JAGRBM01; class JAGRBM01; order JAGRBM01; family JAHCIT01; genus CAZMGV01. Next base: position 5,439 of record CAZSFB010000191.1, read on the forward strand.
GTCACGCTGAAAAACCTGATCAAGAACACGCCCACAGACGCATGGACCCCGTCTGCGTCCATGCTTCTTGACGTTGGATGCTGGATTCTCGGCGAGGGTGGGATGAATGAAGGGTTCAACAAGGTCGCAAACGGCATGGAGATGAACCCCCGGATGCGTTACCCCATCATGCGGTATACGGGACCTGGGACGCCATTTTTCTTCTACGACTACATTAGCATCGCTTCCTTCTGGTGGCCTACGGGCTCCCACATGTTCTGGTACGACTGGTCCCAGGTAGAAGTGCCCTACGGGTTCTCGTCGCCGACCATGATCTGCCGCCAGGACATGCGGAATCCACATGTGCGGCCCACAGCCCTGACTGTCGGAACAGCGACAATCCCGGCCGACCCGGCGTTCAACTGCCGGCAGACCTTTGTCATTTTCATCACCGACGGTGAGCAGTCGGTGGGCTACGGGCAGGGCGGCCG
>CAZSFB010000192.1:0-5897 GCA_964606035.1 uncultured bacterium
GGAATAATAAATCCGGATCGCCCAGGCACCGTGCCTTTCCGTGCGATGATCCAGCTTGAGCCGCCGGCGTACAATGGAATTTGCGCCATCCGCAGCGATAATCACACGGGCTGCGATCTCCACTCCGTTGGAGAAGCGGCAGATGAGCTTCTCCGGGCCAGGTTCAATCGCCACCAACCGGTGGGCTTCGAGGAACTCCGCACCGGCTTCACGGGCATTTCGCAGCAGCATGTCATCAAGTTCCAGCCGGGGAACGACATAACCGCTGCCGCCGAAACATTCCTTTGGCATCTCCATGTCGGTCTGTGTTCCAAACGGAGAAGTCATCCGCACTGCCCGGATGGTCCTGTACCGGCCTTCGAGTTTCTGCCGAAGCCCCAGCTTCTCCATCATGGTCGCAGATCTCGGCGTGAGCCCGTCACCGCAAACCTTGTCCCTCGGAAACTTTTCCTGGTCAGCAATAACCGGTTTCAATCCGGCTCTGGCGAGGAAATACGCCGCCGACGAACCCGCCGGTCCCGCCCCGATTATCAGTATGTCTGGCTTCATCAGGTTCATTCCCGCATCCACACTTATGAGACTACCCGAGGTGGCGGCTTGCTGCGAACTCCTTCAGCACCAGTGCGCCATCCGGACGGACTTCCGTGGTCGTTATGGAACCGTTCCGCACATAGCGCGAGATCCGGATCCGGGGTCCGGAAACACAAACCCGTTCCGCCAGATAGGTAATGAGATAGCCGTGGCAAAATACAGCTATTTGATCGCCCTGTTCGTGGGTTTCGACAATCTCTTCAATCGCTCGTTGCAAGCGTTCATGAAATTGGCCCGGAGTTTCACCCCCTCTGGAGAATCCCCGTTCCCAGCGGAAATAGACAGCCGGAAGGACCGTCGCACCCAGAATCAACGCCTTGGCCCTGTCCGGAACGAACGGCAGGCGGGTCACTCCGCTGATGAATCTCCAGGTCGGATCCGATTCCGACAATATACCTGCACGAACTTCCCGCAGGTCATCCGTGAACCGGATTTCATGCCCTTTAAGACGGGAAAAAGTCTCGGCGGTCTCCCTTGCACGAATCATTGTGGACGACCAGACCGATTTCACCGGATGGCGGGCGAGCTCCCTTGCGGCTGCATCTGCCTCCCGCCTTCCCTTTTCCGACAGCGGGCCTTCCAGTTCCTGCCCGATCACCCGGTTCAGCAGTGAAAGATCGGGGCCACCGGACCGCCGGAACTCGTCCCGGAGCTTCCCAGTCTCCATTTCACCATGGCGTACCCAGAATATTCTCATCCCGCCGGGTCCTTCGTGCGGTCCTGCACGGACCGTTCCGGCTTCATACCGGAATCCAGCCCATGCCGCCAACCGCCAGTGCAAACTGTAACTATTGCGGAATAATCACGTGGAAACGCGATCCCTTGCCCGGCTCGCTTTCCACCCACTCCTGGCCGCCATGCCCTTCGGCGATCATCCGGACCAGTGCAAGCCCCATCCCCATGCCGCCGAAACGCCGGGTTAGTGAGCCATCCACCTGATAAAACCTGTCAAAAATCTTTCGCTGGTGCTCCTTGGCAATACCGATGCCCTCGTCTTCCACTGTCAGGTGCAGCCACCGGGATCCGGTATCGACAGGCCGGGTAAGGACATCACTGTAACGTGCGAGCATTTCGGCCCCGTCTATCATCCCGACGCTGACCTTCACGTTCCGGTCGGCCGGGGTGAACTTGAGGGCATTCTGCACAAGATTCAAAACCAGTTGAGTCAAACGCGCCCGGTCTCCTGTGAGCGACTCGGGGAGTCCCACGACCTCATAAGTCAGCCTGCCCCCCTTTTCCTCTGCTTGGGCCCGACACGCAGTCTCTATTTCGGCGGCCCATTCCGCTGCCAGGAAAGGCTTCCGGCTGATATCGGTCCGGCCACTGGCAAGTCGGGTGAAATCCAGCAGACGATCGATCAGTTCTGCCAGCCGCCGGGAAGACCGGTCAATGGCGGCGAGCGCATCTTTCTGGGTGCTGGTGAGTGGTCCCATTTCGCCGGTAATCAACATTTCAAGGTAGCCATTGATCGGTGTCAGTGGCGTACGGAGCTCATGCGAAATATTCTGGAGAAACTCTCCCTTCAGCCGGTCAAGTTCACGGAGTTCCGCATTGGCTTGGCCCAGTTCCCTGATTTTTGCCTCAAGTTGCTGGACAGCATTCGACGAGAGCTCCCGCAAATAGGTCCGTTCTGTATCAGGACTTTCTATCCGCTCACGTTTCCCAGACAGGAATGCCGCTATCTGTTCAGGGAACTGCAGTACATCGATGGGCTTCTCAATATAGCCATCACATCCGGCGACCAGTGACCGTTCTTTGGCACCGGCCATGACATTCGCTGTCACGGCAACAATCGGCGTGTTTTTCAGCCCTTCCGTGGCCTTCAGGCGTGTTGCCAGCGCATACCCATCAAATTCGGGAAGATTGATATCGAGGAGGATAAGATCGGGCAGCATCTGGGCGGCCAGCTCCAGCCCCTCCATGCCAGTCTGCGCGGCTATCACCTCATAGCCCTTGCGTTCCAGAACCCTCCGGATCAGTAGCAGGTTTTCCGGATTATCCTCTATATAAAGGATGCGAACCGGTTGATTGCCACGCTGCGAGGCAGAAACCGTTTCCAAGATCACTTCGGGCTGGATTGGTTTTGAGACGATCCGGTAAACGCCCAGTTGCTCGAGCTTTGATCTTACCGCTCCGTCCACGAAAGCACTGATTACTACTATCCGTGAGGTCGGGTCGATCTGCCGCAAGGCTTCGGTTGCCTGAATCCCGTCGAGACGGGGCATCCGGATATCCATCAGCACCCAGTCGAATTTCTGGGTCGTTGCCATCTCTGTGGCAATCAGGCCGTCAGGCGCTTCCGAAACCTGATGACCGGCCCGTCGGAGGATTTCTCCCACTGCCAGCCGATGTACGGCCTCGTCATCAACCACCAGGATATTCACAGACAGTTACCTCGATAGGAACAATCCCGCCTGAATGTGACAAAATAGACGTTTTCGATGGGAGCCTTCAACTCCGCCCCCTTCCCAGCAACCAGCCCTCAACGGCAGGCGCGAGATGTGCACTGTCCAGAACCCGGTCAGCGTAGGCACGGCAATCCCGGGGCATCCCCCCGCAGATCGCCGTATCTGGATTCTCCACAAAAACAGTTCCGCCCTGTTCCTTCACTGCCCGGCACCCCTCGACACCATCGGAATAAACACCGGGAGAGATTCCCGATACAATAATCGCCAGCGTGTTCCGCCCGAAACGGGAGGCCGCAGATTTGAGCATCGGATCAATCGCCGGCGCGAAACGGTCTTCGGGTGTTGGGGGCTCTATCTTGAAGCGGGGGGACTCCCCCGGTAGCCGGATCGTGGCCCGATAACCTCCGGGGGCGACGTACGTTGTGCCCTCGTTCAGATGTTCATTCTGCTGAAGTTCCACAACGTGCCCGCAATAGAGGCGGTCGAGTCCTCGGGCAAAGCTCCAGGTGAACTTGGGCGGCATGTGCTGGACGACAACGAGCGGGCACGGAAGCGGTGCCTGAAACGCACTCAGAAACGTGCGGAGTGTCTGCGGACCACCGGTGGATGATCCGATCACTATTATGGGGCCGTTCTCCTTGTTCAAGAGCAAAACCCCTCAGGACGATGACTCAGTCCGCATCATGGATAACCGGAACTCCGTATAACCGGCACCCGGACGGTCAAGGCGCTCAGGCTCGCTGGCAACGGCAATCTCCCAGTTATTACGATCAGCCAGCTGCTTGCACACGGCAAGCCCCAGCCCGGTCCCCTTGCCGCCTTTCGTCGAAAAAAACGGCTGGAAAAGCCTGCTGGCATGCTCCGGCTCTATTCCCGTACCGGTATCCCGTACGATGAGTTCCACACGTTCACCCAGCACCCTGAGCGTTACGGATACTTGCCCCTGCTGCTCAGTAGCCTCAAATGCGTTACGAATGAAATTGAGTAATATCCGGGCAAGGTGATGACTGTCACCGGTAATGAAAACCGGCTGGTCTGGCGTCTCAATGGCAGGAGGAAGGTCCCTGGGGGGGAAACCTGGAGCAATACGGTCCATCTCCCGCTTCAGCCAGGCACTGACATCAAAGGTCTCTGCTTGTGGAGTGTCTGGGTGTGCGAAACTCAGCAATTGATGGCATAAACGTTCCAGGCGGCTGACCTGTTCCATGATCAGTTCCGCGAACTTCGGATCGTGGCCAGCGGCCGTCAGATCTCCGGCGACAAGCCCAGCCAGTCCCGCGATGGACGATAGCGGGTTCCTGAATTCGTGCACGATTCCAGCAGCCATATCACCAAGGGCACTCCGGGTTCGAGCTTCCACCAGCTTATCCTGTAGCTGCGACAGTTCGGCATTTTTCGCCTTCAGTTCCGAGATATTCGTATAAAGCCGGTCAACCAGATCCCCGCCAAGGCGCCGCAGATTCTCGACCTGATCAGCCGTCGCCACCGGCGGCACAGTCTCTCCGGCTGGAAGATAGGCCGCCAGCTGGCCCCCCAGCATGAGTACGTCTATCGGTTTTGTCAGATACCCGTTGCAACCCGCCGCGAGGGCCTCGGCGCGGGCTGTCGGATCGTCATATGCAGTGATCGCCACAATCGGGACCGAATGCATCTGGGGCATGGAGCGTATCCGTAGAGCCAGATCCTTGCCCTGCAGGTCCGGGAGCCTGAGGTCAGTTACAACAATATCAGGCTGGAATTCCTGGAGTATTGCCAGGGCCGCTCCGGCATCCTTTGCAGTGCGGGTTTCGGCCCGCTCACGCCGCATGACCCGTTCAAGAAGTTGAAGGTTCGCGGGCTCGTCGTCCACGCAAAGCACACGCTTCCCCTGCAGTCCCGCCACATCAACCCCCTGCCAGAATCACAGGGATTATACCCATCAGGGCTACCGAAGGTAATTCGCTGGAAAACCCGGTTGCGCTGCCAGTGGGTATACTGCTGACACGCCGCAGCTTTCAGCGGCGATACTGCTTAAGGAACTTCTTGTTCGTGATATATCCATTCTCCACATACCAGTCGACGGCACGCCGGATCGACTCCTCGATGGGCCGTGTCGTATATCCGAGCTCCCTTTTCGCCTTCGCATTGTCATAAAAAAGATAGGTCTTTGCATACCGGAGAGCACTCCCCGCAAACAGCGGCGGCTTCCGGGTAACCGTATCGGCCCGGTGCTCCATCCAGTCGGCCAATGGAATGATCACGTTGATGGGAAGTTTCCGGGGTTTGAACTCGGCGCCCGTAACCCTCGCAATGACGTCGAAAAACTCCTTCATCTCCACGTTCTGGTTTGAAAGAATATACCTCTCGCCGGTCTTGCCTTTCTCTTCCGCGAGTACATGCCCCCTGGCGACATCTTCAACATCCACAACGTTGAACCCCGCATCGAAGTAAAAGCTGTTTTTCCCGTTCACGATATCCAGAAGGATCTGGCCGGTAGGAGTCGGAGCGATATCACGTGCGCCGAACGGGAATGCGGGATTGCAGAAAACGACATCCAGGCCATTGCGAGCGAAAGTCTTTGCCTCTTCCTCCGAGAGCCATTTCGAATAAACGTAGTCATTCGCCTGGTTCATCTTATTGAACACGTCTGTCTCGTTCGAGGACTGCCCGTTTCCCCGGACACCCACGGCGGCGATACTCGACGTATATACCAGCCTCTCGACATTCTGCTTGAGAGCCGCCCAGAGGACATTCAGCGAACCAACGCAGTTCACCTCGTACATCTTTTCGCGCCGGGGCAGCCACGTGGCATAGATGGCTGCCAGGTGAAACACGCGATCCACCCCTTGCATCGCTTTTTTCAGGGAGTCCGGGTCCATCACGTTTGCTTCGACGATTTCCACGTCGGTTTTCAGCCCC
>CAZSFB010000193.1:0-5889 GCA_964606035.1 uncultured bacterium
CGCGAAACAGGTATCCATGGCGGAAGTCCATGACTGCTTCACGCCGACCGAACTTGTTATATATGAGGATCTGGGTTTCGCGCCTCGCGGACAGGCATGGAAGGATGTGCTCGAGGGTGCTTTTGAGCTGAAGGGCCGTCTGCCCGTGAACCCCGATGGCGGCCTGAAGAGCTTCGGACATCCGATCGGCGCGTCAGGTCTCCGTATGCTTTATGAATGCTGGCTCCAGTTCCGGGGCGAAGCCGGAAAACGCCAGCTTGCCGACCCGCGCATCGGTGTCACGCATAACCTTGGCGGCCAGCCCTGGCGGTGCGTCGCTTTCATGAGCGTGGTTGGATCGCAACTCGGCTGATAGTTTGGGCACCAGGCTGCTTGCGATTGCAGGGATTGCCGCATGGCTGATCTCGGCTCCGGCCCAGGCTTTCGCGTCGGGGCCATTCCGTCCCGGCTACGGCGGCGGCAGCGCGTTTTTCCGGGAATCCGGTGACCGGTCCGGACAGCCATCAATTGACGTACTTGGAGGTATTGGTATTCCGCTCGGCAAGGTCGAGGACGACGTGAAGGCGTCGTTGAGCCCAGTGGCCGCGGTTTCAGCGAATTTCTTTGTGTCAGGCCCGCTCTGGGCAGGTATCCGTGGCGAGTGGGAACGAAAGGTGGTCGAGAACGCTGGGACCCGTTTCTATACCGTCAATGCGCTTTCGTTCCTGGCCCAGATCGAGTTTCGCCTCAAGGAGAAGGGGGACCGGTTCGGGGGCTATCTGAACTTTGGCATCGGCGGAAATATCAACCTGGCGGATGTTGCTGCCGGACTGGTGCTTCCGGACGGTACACCGGTGACTTCGGTGGATATCGCCCACACGGTAACAACCCGTACCTCCCTTGGTCTCGAATGGGAATTTTCGAAGCGACTCAAGTGGGTCGTCGATCTGGGTTTCAAGGCGAACGCGCTTGGAAAGACGACGATACGTACGGCGGCACCCTCGACGATCCGGGCGAACCAGAATCTGTCGAGTTTCACTGTGCTCACCGGACCCCGGCTCACTTTCTAGGATTGCACACCGGTGCCGGGTCTCTCACCATTGAGGGCACCCGTGACGACCATTGCAGAAACCAACTACCAGTCCCGGCTGATCGGTGCCGAGGCGGCTGTCGCAAAGATCCGGCCGGGAAGCCGCGTATTCATTGCTACCGGTGCCGCTGTGCCCCGGGCGCTTGTACATGCGCTCGCCACGGCATATCAGGTGGCCCCGGATATTGAAACCGTACAGCTGCTCACGCTTGGTGACGCCGGATATCTTGGGCGCCGTGGGCAGCGTGCGTCTGTCTTTTTCGTCGCACCCAATACCAGGGCCGCAGTCAATGATCTGTCGGCGGAATATGTCCCGGTCCACCTGTCGCAGGTCCCCTCCCTGATACGCAGCGGCCGGCAGAAGGTGGATGTTGCGCTCCTGTCGGTGACGCCGCCAGACCCGGATGGGAACGTTTCGCTTGGTCCGAGTGTGGATGTGGCCCTGGCAGCTATGGATTCGGCAAGTCTCGTTATCGGCCAGGTCAACCGCGAACTCCCCAGAACCCGTGGGGCATCTGCCTGCCCTGCGGGGCGCTTCCACTGGTTCGTGGAATGCGACGAACCGCTTCCGGAATTTACCGGCCGGACTGACCGCACGATTGAATCCGAGGCTGACCGGATCGGCGGATATCTGGACGAGATCGTTCCCGACGGAGCGACGATCCAGTGCGGTATCGGGAACTGGCTGAACCGGGTGATCTCAGGGTTGCGTCACCGGAGGGGATTTCGCATATTCACTGAACTCTATTCGGATGGCCTGATGGAGCTTGTGAAAGCTGGCGCGGCGGAGGCCGCGGGTAGTTGCGCATCCTTTGCGATGGGCAGCACGGAATTATACCGTTTCCTGGCATCGGTGCAGGGGCCTGAACTGCACCCTGCGGATGTGATCTGCTCCCCCGCCGAAATCGCACGGAAGGAACGGATGGTCAGCGTGAACGCGGCACTGGAAATTGATCTTACCGGTCAGGTGTCCGCTGATTCCCTCGGGGGTTATTTCTATTCCGGCCCGGGAGGGTTTGCCGATTTCCAGAGGGGAGCGGCTTTGTCGAAAGGCGGACGGCCGGTGGTCGCTCTGCGTTCAACGGCGATTGGAGGGCGTCAGTCCCGGATTGTGCCGGAACTCGCCCCCGGCGCCGGGGTAACGGGGAGCCGCGCCGATATCCATTGGGTCGTGACAGAATGGGGAGCGGTGAACCTTTACGGGAAAAGCATCCGCGACCGTGCTCTGTTGCTGTCTGAGGTGGCGCATCCGGATTTCAGGAGTGATCTCCTGAACCGGGCGCGGGAACGGCGTCTCGTTCAGGCGGGTGACCGTCTCCCGTTCGGTGCGGAGCGCCGGTATCCGGTGGAATACGTCACCAAAGGTCTGTTGCACGATGGAAGTCCGGTGCGGGTCCGGCCGGTCCGGAAGTCGGACGAGGATAACCTGCGCGAGCTTTTCTATTCCGAGTCGGAGACTTCCATCTACCGCCGGTTCCACTCGGCGGTGCGGGCCCTTCCGCCGGAACGGATCCGCCTGTTCTTTGATACCGACTACCATTCACGCTTCGGACTCGGAGTCTATGAGGATTCTGATGGCGGTGTGGAGCATCTGATCGGGCTGGGAAGCTACGCTGCCGATCCAAGGGACCGGTTTGTGGAAGTCGCCTTTCTGGTACGTGACGACAGGCAGGGCAGGGGCGTAGGAACCCTGCTGCTGGAAAGACTCACAGATATTGCCCGTAGCCACGGCTTCCTCGGGCTCACCGCCTGGGTGCTGATTGAAAACCGTACCATGATGAACCTGTTCCGGAAATCAGGTCTGTCAATGGAAGTGAAATTGTCGGGTTCCGTGTATGAACTCAGGATGCCGTTTGGCCAGAACGGGCCTCTGAAGGAGAATCCCGCCTGAGATTCCTGAATCCGCTTATCATACTGATCGTGATCCTGGGGCTGTTCGTTCCGGCCATTGTTGACGGTTCGACCCTGTGGTCACGGGATGTTGCTGTCAACTATCTGCCCAACCTCGCTTACTGGATGCAGCGTGTGATGCAGGGGGAGTTTCCTCACTGGAGTCCCTATTCCGGTGGAGGAATGCCCTATGCTGCCGATCCGGTTCAGGGAGTCTTTTATCCGCCCAAGCTGTTGATTCTGCTGATTGGGGATCCGGTATCGGCATACAACTGGCTGATTGCGATCCACATGTTCCTTGCGGCGCTGGGTCTCGAACGGTTCCTTCGCCATATGGAATTGAGCAGGTTCAGTGCACTTGCCGGGGCATTGGTGTTTGTTCTGAGCGGGCCGGTGGTATCCGATTCCCGGGCGATGCAGTTCCTGTTCGCTCTTGCTTGGACGCCGTGGATGCTGGATGCAGCCAGACAGTATTTCGGCCCCCGCAGGCGGTTCGCCGGGCCGCTACTGTCCCTCTTCAGTGGCCTGATGCTTCTCGCCGGAGAACCGCAGACGTTTCTCGTTACCTGGGGCACCGTATTGCTTTACTGGGTGTTTTCCCCTGTCTCTGGTGAACCGGATACACCCCGGAAAACCCTTTTCAACTGTTTCGCTGGCGCGGCACTCTGGGGTGGCCTCGGCATCGGTCTCGCCTTTGTCCAGTGGTACCCGGCCTGGATCATCGCCCAGGAGTCGGCCCGGGGAGTAACGGGTCTCAGCTATGCTGCCGCTGCGGAATGCTCATATCATCCGCTGCGGCTCATCGAACTGCTCCTGCCGCAGGTGTTTGGAAGCGATATCGGGCAGATGACGGTCTGGACTCCCCGGTTTTCATGTACCGAGCAGATGCCGGTTTTTTATTTCCATTCGCTCTATGCCGGTATTACAGCCGTCGCGTTGCTGCCACTGGCTTTCTTGAAGACTCGTGGTACCTCCAGTATCCGCAACTACGCCCTCAGCCTGACGGCTGTTTCGCTGGTTATCGCCATGGGACCGTTCGGTCCCGTGGACCTGTACCGGCTCCTCTTTGACTGGCTTCCGTCATGGAACCGGTTCCGGTTTCCGGAGCGGCTGCTTGCATGGTCGGCACTTGGGCTGGCGATTCTTGCGGCGGTCGCCGCTGATCGATGGCGCGAATCGCTGCTGTCCCGTGACAGAAGCCGCTGGTATCCAGCGGTGACAGCACTCATCATGCTGGCGATCATTGTTGCGCCTGACTGGCCGTCGCTGTTTGCCCGGATTGATCCCCGTTCGCGGGCATGGGCTGAACTGGTCATCCGTCAGGCTGTGTCTGATGGCATGGCCGGTGCGGTCCTGTGTCTGGCTGCTTTCGCGGTTGCCGCCTGGCGCTGGTACCGGCCAGTGCTGATAATCTTCCCGCTGCTTCTTGTGCTGGATTCCGGGGTGCAGGCTTCGCGGATTCTGGATTTCTGGCCTGATCCGGCGTTTCTCAGGAAGGAGCCGGAACTGGTTTCCCGCCTGCGGGACATGAATGGTTCTGCACCGGCCCCAGTCCGGTACGGCCCCCCTGGACTCCTGTTCACGCCAGCAAACCTGTTCGGGATCCCTGATGCATTCCTGCTGGCAGCGGCCAAGAACGAAGCACTCGCAATAGATCAGGGGATCCTCTACCGGGTATCAGCAACCACTAGTGGAAATTCCCTGAAATCTGCCCGGCTGGATCAACTGGAACGCCGGCTCGTCCCGGTTTTGTATGAACGGTTGCAAGGAGCTTCCGTAATCATTGCTGACCGGAAGACGCCGTTTGATGACACCCGCTTCGAGGCAACCGTCGAAACGGACCAAGTGAAGGTCTACCGGTCCCGGGGAAACCCTTCCCGGGTGATCTGTCCGGACAAGTGGAAGAATATTCCCGATGGTGAGGAGGCCGTCCGCCACATTGCCAGTCCGGAGTCGGCTTTTGATCCGGACCGCGAGGCCGTGGGGCCGCTTGGCTCTGACGGAAAGCGCAATGAATCCGCAGCCGTATGCCGGCTCGTTTCCTGGTCAGAGGAACAATATGAAATTGAGGTGGACCAGGAGGATGATGCCCCGGTGGTTCTCCGGGAGCTTTATACGGCAGGCTGGACAGCGAGAAGCGGTGACGGGGGCTCTTTGTTGATCCGTCCAGCGAACCATTTTCATCAGGCAGTCACTCCCGGCCCGGGCCGCCACCGGATCATTTTTGAATACCGCACACCGGGGTTACTGTATGGGGCGGTTGTGACAGGTTTTTCAGGGTTTGTGGTCCTTGGTCTTATCTTTTTGCGCTGGAAAGGGCAGGGAGCGGCTACCCCGCTTTGACCGCCTGTGGATATCGTCTAACGTAGGGGCCCCCGGCGGTGGTGGTCAGGTACGACAGATCCAGACGAAGCCCAGGGCTCCAAGGCACGGCGCGTCATGCGCCAGACGCCGGAAATCAGTGCGCTTTTACAGCAGGATGGTGACATTTAAATGATCGTTGTTTTCAAACCGGATGCGACCCAGGAACAGGTTGACCAGGTGGCTGAACTGGTTACCGGGATGGGCCTCCGGGTTCACTTTAACAAGGGGACCGAGCGACAGATCATGGGCGCGGTCGGAGATGACCGCAAACTCCAGAGTGCCAACTGGCAGAGCTGGCCGGGTGTCGAGCAGGTAATTCCGATTCTGGCTCCCTACAAGCTCGTGAGCCGCGATTTCCAGAAACATGATTCATCCATTGACGTGCGAGGTGAACGCATCGGGTCCAAGGACAAGATGCAGGTGATCGCGGGCCCCTGCTCGGTGGAAAGCGTCGAGCAGATGATGCACCTGGCCGACGTGGTGAAGGGTGAGGGGCTTGGGTTCATGCGCGGTGGTGCCTACAAGCCGCGAACTTCTCCCTACACGTTCCAGGGACTTGAGAGTGA
>CAZSFB010000194.1:0-2311 GCA_964606035.1 uncultured bacterium
GAATCATGGCCGAGAGCCACCACATCGTTTCGGACCCCTTCACCGTCCGCAAGGCCGGTGATCCCCCCGGACCGTTCACCCTGACGCTCCGGATGCTCTCCACTGTCGTCATCACGTCGTGAGGGGCAGCCCCCCCGCTGCACTGGCCGGCCCGTGAAACCGGGACCGGCCGGACACAACCCGTATCCATTCAACCAGCAACCATCAGACAGACGGCGGCCGCCCCTAAAGCGGCGGACCGCCCGGAGAAACAAGCCATGAAAACGATGAACACCAAAGAGACGAACCTGAACCGCCGGAACTTCCTCGCCACCTCGGGCGGGGCCGCCACCGCCGCCGTCATGGCGGCGGCCGGAGTGGTCGCGGCGAAAGAGCATGGAAAGGACCACGGCAAGGCGGCCCCGGCCACGAAGGCTGCGGCGGCAGCCACGGCCGCGGGAACCGACGCGCTCTCGCAGCTCGCCAGCCTAGCCGCCGACTGCGCCGTGAAGGCGGACCTGTGTGCCGCCCACTGCACGAAGCTGCTTGCTGGCGGCGACAAGGAGATGGCCGCGTGCCTCAAGACCTCGCTGGAGTGCACCGCCGCCTGTGCGTCGGTGGCCCGGCTTGCAGCCCTCGGAGCCGGTGCTCCGGCCACGGCGTCACTGAAAAAGCTCGCCGCCGCCTGCGCCGACTACTGCCGCGCCTGCGCGAAGGAGTGCGAGAAGCACAAGGACCATCACGCCGAATGCGGCGCGTGCTATGACGCCTGCGTGGCCTGCGCAAAGGCCTGCGACGCGATCTGAGCGGTACGGGGAGTATCTCCCGCGGCCCGCAAAAATCCCGGCCCCCGTGAGGGGGCCGGGCCTTTTCTATTGCTTTCTTGCGGGGTCAGGTCAGGGAATATAGGCCATCGCGTCGATGTTCTCGGGAACCCCGCCCAGCTCCTCGGTCTCGCCCGTCGCCGGATCTATGGCGAGGAGCACGTTATCCTGGATTATATCGTCATCACCCCAGCGGATGGTCGAAACGCCCACGATCCGGCCCTCAAGGAAGATGGCCGAGTTCAGCCGGGCACCCTCCGAGGCAGGCTCGAAGTCGGTATCCGTGACACTGGAGACTTCACCCGAATCCAGGTCCACGGCCGAGATCTCGCCAATATCCCAGAAAACGGCGTACATCGTGTCCGTATCCGGATCGTACGCCATGCCATCACCCGCCGTATCAGTTCCTTCGCTAAGGATCGTCACTTCGCCTGTGGCGGTGTCGATCTCCACCAGCGTGTCGTCATTCTCCGACCAGCCGTAGAGGGTGCTACCCGCGAACTCCAGTTCGGCGATGGTCGGGTGGTTTTCTACTCCGTCGTCCAGTTCGTCGATGACGGTTACCAGACCGGTAGCGGGATCAATGGAAAGGAGCCTTCCGATGCCGTCGTCACCGGCGGTTTTCACTGAGCCGCCCATCCGTGCAATAGAGGCAGATAAATGGCTGGGATCACTCAGATTTTATGAAAATATCTTGTAGAGCCTGAATATTTTGCTTAAGATTTTTTTTGGAATAACCAGACCGGTCTGTCATTCAAATATCCAGAGGACCGGTTCACGGGGGAGCCTTTTCAACATGATGAAGAAAGCATTTGTCACCCTGCTCGCAGTGGCGGGACTTGCAGCTGCGTTGCCCGCCTGCGGCAGCGACAGCGGGGGGCCGTTCATCTATGCCGCCGACGGACGACGAACCACGGGGGGCAACCTGTACAAGATCTATGTCAACACCCTTGAGGTCGAGACCGTCGGACCGGTGAAGTCACCTCTGAACGACGACTACCTGTTCGGCGTGTCGGCGATGGTGATGGGCCCGGACGGCCTTCTCTACGCCTTCCACAACCACTGGTGGCAGGACGAGGTCAATATCGAGTTCGAAGGCGAGACCTTCGAGAACGCCATCATCACGATTGATCCGGAGACGGGCAGCGTGGATTTCCTCTCCGGCAGTGACACCTATCAGGGCGTGAAGGGCTTTTACTGGATTGATGACACGCTGGTCGGGGTACAGTCCTATGGAACGGACAGCCCGAGTCCCGGCAAGACCTCCCGGATCAGCGAACTGGTCTACTTCGATCCGGAAACCGGCGAGGAACTGGAGCCGCTGGATGACCCGGCCGAAGAAAGTGAGGACAACGGCAGCTCCCTGCTGTATGACGGTGAAACCTTCTACAAGTTTATCGGCAACAACGTCTACACGATTGATCCGGAAACGGGCGAACTGGACGAGTTTACCGAACTCGATACTGACGACGCCCGTAATTTCATGAACGTGATCGCGTTCGACGGGA
>CAZSFB010000194.1:2321-5869 GCA_964606035.1 uncultured bacterium
AGCGACGACATGGATGATGACAACCCCGTCCTGTCGGCCGTGCAACTGGCGACGATCGACCTTGAAAGTGGCGAGGTGATCATCCTCGGTACCCTGCCGGGCGGCATCCACGCGATTGCGGCCCCCAACTGAACCGCCGGACCACGACTGTTAAGGACAAGGACATGACGAACATGAAAAAACTGATTGCAGCAATGATGCTCCTGGCCGGCACCGCCTGCGGTGGCTCCGGCGGATTCAGCCATCTTACAAGCGATTTCATCCTCGCCGCCGACGGCAAGTCCGGACGCGCCGGATACCTCTACGCCATCAACCGCCATACGGGGGATATCCATTACCTCTTCCCGATGGAACACGCGATCCGCGGCATGGCATTCGCGCCGGATGGAACCCTTTATGGGATTTCCCACGACTGCTTCCTCAGCGGCGGCCTCGGCAAGCTGCTCCGGATCGCCCCCGAAACGGGAGAAGCCGAAGTGGTCGGTCCCCTGAAGCGCAGCGGTGACAGCCCCGAGCTCGGCTGCGGTCAGGACATCGAGTTCGTGGGTGATACGCTCTACGCGAAGATATATGACGAAGGTGACGACAACGATTTCCGCCTTTTCACGGTTGACCTGGACAGCGGAGAAGTTACACCCGTCGGCAGCAACACCTTTGATGTAAGGGGTGGCGCGCTGATTTCCGACGGCGAGGCCCTTTATGCAATGCACGATGAGGACGACTATCTCACCGAGGTTGATCTTGAGGACGGGAGTTTCGATGACACCGAAGTGATCATCGAAAGTATGCTTGCCAACGAAAGCACTCAAGAATCAAGGATCGGAAATGCCACCCGCGCCGCCGACGGCACGGTTTACGCCCGCCGCAATGACTACGACAACCAGGGCCAGCTCCTCATCACCGTGGACCTGGATACCGGCGCGACAGAGAAGGTGCTCGTTCTCCCCCCTGGCGTCACCTCCATCGTCGCGGTCCCCTGACCCTGACGTTCCCTTAAACAGGCCCACGAACGCGGGGCGCTTCCGGAACACGGACGCGCCCCGTTTCTTTTGGCCGCGCATCTCTGCTAGTGATCCGGGTGCCGTGACCCTTCTCGACGCCGCCATCCTCGGAATCATCCAGGGACTCACCGAGTTCCTCCCCGTCTCCTCCAGCGGCCATCTGGTGCTCGCCCAACGCTATCTGGGGCTCACGGTGCCGCCAGAGACGATCCTCGCCTTCGACGTGCTCCTCCACCAGGGGACGCTCGTCGCCGTGCTGTTCTTCTTCCGGGGGGAGCTCATCCCCATGACCCGGCAGGCTGTGGGGCTTCTCGGAGCGGGCCCGGATGGATGGCGCAGGCCGTCGCCAAAATACGCGCTCGGCCACTTCGCCTGGATGGCTGTGTTCGCCACCCTTCCGGCGATCATCGCCGCCGCGCTGTTCAATGATTTCTTCGAGGAGGTGTTCGGCTCGGGCCGCTACCTCTGGATCGAGTTCCTCGTCACCACCGCCTTTGTGCTGGCGGGCCACTGGGCCCGCCCCGGCAGCAAGGGGCCCGGCCAGTTCGGCCTGAAGGAGTCGGCCGTCGTGGGCACCCTCCAGGCGGTGGCGATCCTTCCGGCCGTCTCCAGGTCCGGCACGACGATCCCCGGCGGGCTCCTCATGGGACTGGACCGGGAGACCGCCGCCCGGTTCTCCTTCATCATGTCAGTCCCCGCGCTCCTTGGGGCCGGTGTGTTCAAGGCCGGGGCCATGCTCCGGGGCCTCGAGGGCGGGCTCATTGGCCCGCTGGAGGCCGTGACCGGGCTCGTGCTGTCGGGGGTCGTGGGGTTTCTCTCGCTCGGGTTCCTCGTGCGGATCATCCGGGGACAGAAGCTCTACTGGTTTGCGGTCTATACGGGCCTTTTGGGGCTTTTCCTGCTGGCCCAGAAGGTCCTTTCCTGACCCCAAAAAACCCCTTCCCCGCCCCTTGGCTATCGGTAAAATATGACTAGTATGCCCGCGCACTCCGGGAGTTTTTAAGAAACCCCGGCAGGGAGCCCAAGGCCCGGTCCCCCAGGGACAGGCCCCGGAAACAGGAGATTTCATGCTTCATTTCAACCCCTTCATTGCCGAATACAATCCGAAGCCCGGCAAGAAACGCCGCCGCCGGAAAGTGGGCAAGAAAAAGCGCGCCAACCGCCGCAAGCGGCGCAAGTAACAGGGGTTGAGACTGCCGGACCCGCCCGAGTGCGGCACCGGCGCCACCCGGTCACATCAAATCCGCGCGCGTCCCGGCCTTGAGAAAAGGGAACCGGGGCGCGCGCAACGCTTTTTTGACAGCTTTCCCGCTCCCCCTCACGTCATGCGAGGGGGAACGGGGGGAAGGCCCGCCCAGGGCCGGGGGAGTTCCCCGGCACAAAAAAGCAGAACCGGCCGCCCCCTTCGGGTAGCGGCCGGTTCCGGGCATTGTGGGACTGTTGAATTACTGGCGTACTGCCAGCGCATCAATACCAAGCGGAAGCGGGCCGATTTCAGTCAGCTCTGCCGTATCCGGATCAATCGCCACAAGTATGGGCGCTGTCTGTCCAGAAGCGGTATCGCCGTTGCAGTCGTTCTCGACGGCAATAATCCTTCCGTCCCAGAGGCCGGCGGCATTGTAGTTCACACATCCGTCTCCATCTTCGTCAATGAAGGGCGAAATACGCCCGTCCAGGTGGTCACCAGTGGATACCTCACCGGTTTCCAGATCCACCGTATCAAGTGTGCCGTCATCACCCGGATCTTCCGCGTCATAGATGCCGCCGCGGCAGAGCAGGAACATGGTTTCGCCGTCCCACGCCATGCCGTCGCCGTATGAGTTGCACTCGCCCGGTCCAGAGATACGGGTCACCTCGCCAGTCGCCGTATCAATGCTGACAAATGCGTCATTATCTTCTGGGCTTCCGTCGTCGTACCACGATTCGGACCAGCCGTAGAGAATGCCATCAGCGAATTCCAGCTCCGCTATGGCCCGGTGATTGAACCCGTCCTCGTCCTCCAGAGGACCAACGACAGTCGCCTCGCCGGTGGCAGCCTTGATCGTGATCAGTACGGAATCGGAATCCTTTGACGAACTGACCGTGGCGTAAAGGGTACCATCCGTGTCGAACGCCATGCCGGTGACTCCGTAATGGTTGCCATCCAGATCCACGATCGGACCAACCACAGTGGCCCGACCGGTAACCGCATCAACGTTATAAAGATTTCCGGGGAAGCCCCCACGGCCATCCGCCACAAACACATCACCGCCGCCACCACTGCTTCCGCAGCCCGCAAGCAGGATAAGTGCCGATGAGGCCCCCGCCAGCAGTTGCTTCACGTTCTTCATCATTGTCTGTCTACTCCCCTTCGGCTGCGCCATACCCGGACAGCCATCCATAAATTGATTGGTGAAAATAACCGGAATCCGGCCCCCCGGCAAACATTGGCGAACTTCCGGCACTGATACTCACATCTCCCCCGTTCCCCCTCACATGACGTGAGGGGGAACGGGGGAAGGCCCGCCCAGGGCCGGGGGAGTTCCCCGGCACAAAAAAGCAGAACCG
>CAZSFB010000195.1:0-5867 GCA_964606035.1 uncultured bacterium
ATGCCAAGGAACCGGCCCGGAACGCTCGTGGTGGTTCCGCGGATGTCACCGGCGCGGAGATCCAGGAGCATGATGACAAAGGTGACCAGTACCAGGATGGCACCTGCGTATACGATGATCTGCGCGGCAGCGAGGAAGTGCGCATCCAGCAGCACGAACAGCCCGGACATGGAGAAAAACGTGATGATGAGCGACATGACCGCTTGGATCGGATCGTCAATGGTCACGACCATGAGGGCCGACGCAATAGCCATGGCGCTGAAGAAGTAGAAAAGCGTGTCCATAGACGTTCCGCTCAGACCCCCCGGCCTTCCATCAGGTATGCCGCCGCTGCCGTGATGAGGATCCAGACGATGGCGATCTCGATCATGTATTTCCAGCCGAGCTTCATCAGCTGGTCATAGCGGAACCGTGGCAGCGTCCAGCGTACCCAGATAAAGGTGAAACAAAAGAAAAGGGTTTTGGCCATGAAACAGCCGAACTGGAGCGCGGCAGCCACGATAGTGGACCCCGAGCGGCCCAGTTCCACGGTGCCGCCTAGGAGGCCGAGTGCGGCGGCAGCCGTAAGGCCCGGAGCGAGTCCCGCAACCACCGCGTAGAAAAGTGTCTCCCGGTTCAGGCGGTTCTGGTCATCGCGGAACTTTGAAGCCATCGCCACGAGGAACAGGCCAAAACCGGTGGCGCCAATGGCCGTAAGTATCAGGATCGTTTCCAGGATGGCTGAAGCGTGATTGACCAGCAGGTCGGTGGAGACATACGGAATCTGGTAGCCGCCAAAGAACAGCGTGGCGATGAGCGCGGACGCTACTACGATGTGGGCGTATTCGGCCATGAAAAACATGGCGAACTTGAGCGATGAATACTCGGTATGGAACCCGGCGACGATCTCGGCTTCGCCTTCGGGCAGGTCGAACGGGTTGCGGTTCGTCTCGGCGAAGGCGCTGGCCACGAAGATGATGAACGCCACCGGCTGCACGATGACTCCCCAGTGGGGCAGAGCGCCGAACAGAAGGATTCCCTGTGCGTGGACGATCTCACCGAGCCGGACCGAGCCGAACCACAGCAGCACACTGATGAGCGCAAAACCCAGGGCAAGCTCATAGGAGACCATCTGGGCCGAGGACCGAAGGCCGCCGAGCATCGAATACTTGTTGTTGGACGACCAGGCCGCGAGGATGATGCCATAGACTCCGAGCGAACTGACGGCCAGCAGGTACAGGATACCAACGTTCAGCTCCGCAACCTGCATGTTGTAACGCACACCGCCGATCTCGATGTAGTCGGCGAACGGGATCACTGCAAAAGTGAGCAGCGCGAGGAACATGCTCACGCAGGGGGCAATGGCGTGGAACAGGCGGTTCGCCGCGCGCGGGACCACGTCTTCCTTGCCTATCAGCTTGAGCACGTCCGTGAGGGTGTGGATCATGCCGAACGCCCGCACCGGTCCGATATGAGCATAGGAAGGGCCGCGCCGGTTCTGGATGTAGGAGGAGGCCTTCCGCTCCATCCAGATGAGGACCGGAATCGTCTGGAGGACGACCAGCAGCGAGATCACGATCTCAACAGTGGTGATGAGCGGGCTCAGGTTCATGCTGCGTTTTTCAGGCGGCGAGGTTCGCGCCCTGGTCCCCCAGTCCTTCCCATGTCATTCCGGCAAATGCCTTGACCTTCCGCGACAGCAGGTCGAAGGCCGTCTGTGCATTCAGGGCGGGCACTTCCGCCCCCATCGCCACGGCGAGCCGGGCCACGATCTCGATTCCCTCCAGAGCCTCGGCTGGAGGCGGTACCGACCGGATCACGCGCTGCACACGGCGGTCCACGTTGATGAACGTGCCGCTCGTCTCGGCAAACCCCGCCTTGGACACCACAACTGTCGCCAGCCGTGTTGTTTCATTCTCGAACGGACTCACGGCGATCACTTCGGCGGCCTTGCGGGCGGCATCCCGGAACCGCGTGGCGAGCTTGTTGTTCGGATTGCGCTCTGAGGCGTAGTCGTCATCCAGGACGATCAGTGTCTTAATTTTCCCGGCCTCAAGATCCGCAATAACGCTTTCCACCGAAGCGCCGGAACGCAGGCCAAGTGCGTCGCCGGCGGCCAGGTTCGGACTCTTGTCGGCGGTAATCAGGAGGTTGTCGGCTTTGCCCCGGTCATAAAAGCCTGCCGGGGTAAACGCGACCCTTGTGTCCGGGTAACGCCCAGCCACGAGCTCCTTCCAGAGGAAGTTCTCCTCCGTGGTGGCCTGGGCCGACAGAAGGATCGCGGTGCCGCCATTGCCCGCGTTTTTCAGCGCGTCGGCGATGCGGTCAACGATGCGGGACCAGGGGAAGGGCTTCAACTCGTCGCCTGACTTCGCCTTGGGGCGGAGCAGACGGCCCTCGGCCTGCTGGTTTGTCACCGACAGGCGGCCCTCGTCACACATCCAGAACTTGTTCACCGCCGCATTGGCGCGCGGGCGGTAGCGGAAAAGCCGTTCGTTCTCCCAGTCAATATGGATGTTGCAGCCCCGCGAGCAGCCGTTGCAGACGCTTGGGGTCGTCTTCATGAAGTAGACACGCTTCTTGAAGCGGAAATCAGCGGAGGTCAGCGCGCCCACCGGGCAGGCGTCCACGACGTTCATCGAGTAGGGATTGTCGAGGGTGCGGCCCTCGGTGAGGCTGATGAGGCTTACGGCGCCGCGGTTGAACATGCCCAGCTCGTTCGTCTGGGAAACCTCGCGGCAGAACCGGACGCACCGTGTGCACAGGATGCAGCGCTCGGCGTCGTAGATCACGTGGCCGGAGAAGTGCACCCGCTTGGGCTTGAGGACCTTCTGCTCCAGCGGCACATGAGACGGCCGCCGGTCATGCTCCATGTAGTAGTCCTGGAGCTTGCACTCTCCCACCTGGTCGCAGATCGGGCAGTCGATCGGGTGGTCGACGAGCAGGAACTCCATCACATCGGCCCGGGCCTTCTTCACCTTGTCGGTGTTGGTCCGGACGACCATGCCTTCGCCCGCCACCGTCGTGCAGCTTGGGGCCAGCTTCGGCATCTTCTCGATTTCCACGAGACAGAGGCGGCAGTTGCCCTCCGGGGAGAGTCCCGGGTGGTAGCAGTAGTGCGGAATATCAATGCCGTTGTCGTGGCAGGCACGGATCACGGATGTGCCCGGCGCCACCTCGATTTCCCGTCCGTCTATGGTCAGTTTCGGCATCTCTCGTTAGTCCTGTCCGTCAGGCGGCCTTCCGGCCGATCTTCGCCTCGAACTCCGCGCGGAACTTCGGGATAAAACTCTTGATCGGCATGGCGAGCGCATCCGAAAGCACACAGATCGTCTGGCCGGCCATGCCGTCGGCGATGCGGAGCAGCAGGTCCAGGTCGCCGGGGCGGCCCTCACCCGCATCAATGCGGCTCATTACCTCGTAGGCCCAGTGGGTACCGGTACGGCATGGGGTGCACTGGCCGCAGGACTCATGGGAGTAGAAGTGGGCGAGGATCTTCAGCATGTGCACCATGTCGGTGCCTTCTTCCATGACGATCATGCCGCCGGAGCCGAGCATCGTGCCGTTGGCGGCCAGCGACTCGTAGTCCAGGTTTACCTTCTCGCATTCGGGGGCGGTAAGGATGGGAACGCTTGATCCGCCGGGGATGCAGGCCTTGAGCTTCCGGCCGCCGCGGATTCCACCTGCCCACTCGTTGATGAACGTCATGAGCGGCAGGCCGAGCGGGATTTCGTAGACGCCAGGCTTGTTCACGTGTCCGGAGACCGAGAACAGCTTCGTGCCGGGGCTTTTCTCGGTGCCGGCATTCGTCTTGTAGGCGTCTGCCCCGTGGTTGAGGATCCAAGGAACTGCCGAAATGGATTCCACGTTGTTTACCACCGTCGGACATCCGTAGAGACCTGCCACGGCCGGGAAAGGCGGCTTGATGCGGGGCTGACCCTTTTTGCCCTCCAGCGAGTTGATGAGCCCGGTTTCCTCGCCGCAGATGTACGCCCCGAAGCCGTTGTGGACCGTGACCTTGAGATCATAGTCTGATCCGAAGATCCCCTTGCCGAGGAAGCCCTTGTCGTAGGCCTCCTTCACGGCGCGCCTGACGATCTTGGTCTGCTGGAAAAACTCGCCGCGGATGTAGATGAAAGCGTGATGGCAGTTGAGCGCTTTCGACGCGATGATGACCCCTTCCACGAGCATGTGGGGGTCGTTCTCCATGATATAGCGGTCCTTGAAGGTTCCGGGCTCGGACTCGTCAGCGTTCACGCACAGGTAGATGGGTTTTCCCGTGTCCTGGGGAACGAAGCTCCACTTGAGACCCGTGGGGAACCCCGCGCCTCCGCGGCCGCGGAGGCCGGACTTCTTCACTTCCTCGATAAGGAACTTGGAGTCGAGCTCCTTGACCGCCTTTTCGGCCGCCTTGTAGCCGCCATTGGCGATGGCACCCTCGATCGTGTTCGAGCCGGGCTTGCCCCAGTTGCGCGTGATGACCTTTTCCACGTCCGGGTTCAGCCTTTCCGCCGCCAGTCCTCAATGAGACTGTCGACCTTCTCGGGAGTCAGGTTCTCGACATATTCGTCGTTGACGAGTGCCATGGGGCCGGTGCCGCAGGAGGCGAGGCACTCCACGTGCCGGACGGTGAACAGCCCGTCCTTCGTGGTCTCGTTGTTCTTTACGCCGAGTTTCTTGCAGAAGTGGTCGTAAATCTGCTCGCCGCCCACCAGTGCGCAGCTGATGTTCGTGCAGACGTTGATTTCGTATTTGCCCACCGGCTGCTGGTTGAACATCGTGTAGAAGGTCACGCACTCCTGGATGCGCGCCTCCGGGACCCCGATGAACTGGGCCGCGAACCGGACCGTCTCCGGGCTGATCCAGCCCTTTTCCTTCTGCGCGAGCTGGAGCACCGGAAGGATGGCGGAAGCCTTGCTCGGGTATTCGTCGAGCGCAGCCTTCATCTGCCGGAGCGTGTCGTCGCTGAAGTCAGCCATATCCGTCTCCCGGGTGCCCGCAGGCCTACCGGTCCAGTTCTCCTGCGATGATGTTGAGCGAGCCGAGGATTGCGATCGCGTCGGCGATGTAATGCCCGGTGGTGATTTCGGCAAACGCGCTGAACGCCGCAAATGAGGGCGAGCGCACCTTCACCCGGTAGGGGTTCTTGGATCCGTCGGAGTAAATCGTGAACCCGACCTCGCCGTTGGCGCATTCGGTGGACGAGTAGACATGGCCCTTCGGCGGGCAGATCCCCTCGAAAACGAGCTTGAAATGGTTAATGAGCGCCTCGATGTTGCTGTAGACTTCGTGCTTGGGTGGCGGCGTGATCCGCGGGTCCTGGATACGGACCGGGCCGGCGGGCATGCGCTTGACGGCCTGGCGGATGATCCGCATGGACTGGTTGATCTCCTCCATGCGGACGAAGAACCGGTCCCAGCAGTCGCCTTTCTCGCCGATCGGCACCTCGAAGTCGAACTCGTCGTAATGGTAGTAGGGGAAATCCTTGCGGACATCGTAGGGAACACCGCTCGCCCGGAGGATCGGGCCCGTGAACCCGTAGGAAAGCGCCGTCTCTTTCGGGACAACACCCACGTTGCGGATCCGGTCGTTGAATATCCGGTTCCGCTTGAGGAGCTTCATCATCACGGTAATGCCGCGGTCCACTTCCTTCAGTGCCGCATTCAGGTCGTCCTCGAAGCCGTCGTAAAGGTCATGTACGACTCCGCCCACGCGGGTATAGGCGTTCGTCAGCCGTGCCCCGGTGAGTTTTACGAGGATGTCGTAGATCTTTTCGCGGGGGTAGACGCCGTACCAGAAGTTGGTGAGGCCGCCCAGGTCCATTGCCGACACCGAATTGCAGACCATGTGGTCCATGATCCGGGACAACTCGTCCACGATCACGCGGA
>CAZSFB010000196.1:0-5854 GCA_964606035.1 uncultured bacterium
CCCCGGATTTCGCGGGGTTTTCATCCGTCCGTATTGTCACTGCCGGGAACCGGACCGCCCGCCCGGTAAAAAAGCGAGGTCTCCCCTGTCTCTTCCCGGGCTTTCCGCGCTGTTTCCACGAACTCGCTTGCCGGAGCCTTGCAGACCGGACACGTATCCACAGGTGATATTCCGTCGTGCTCGAATCCGCACCACGAACACCTCCACCGGCGTTGATCCTGTTCGCCCACTGTCCGGCCGTTCCTCTCGTCGCGCCGCCCTTCAAGCCCATTGTCCCACGGTCCGTACGGGAAGGCAATCCGGCACAGGTGGCCGGACAAATTCTGTGCTAGATTCCCCTCCATGCCAGAATCCCGGCCGGCCGGATTTGTGCTCTGCGGCGGATGCTCTTCAAGAATGGGGCGGGATAAGGCGATGCTTGATCTGGATGGGCAACCCCTCGTCACGCGAGTGGTCCGGAAGCTCGCCCCCGTCTGCTCTGAAGTGTATCTCGTGGCCGGCGGACCAGATCCTTACCGGAGTCTCGGATTCCCGGTGCTGATCGACGAATACCCGGGTGAAGGGCCGTTGGGGGCACTTATCACGATTCTGGATCTGGCGGCTGCGCCCTGGAACGTGGTGCTCTCGTGTGATCTTGCGGGAGTGGAAACCGGCCCCCTTGCGACACTGGCTGAGCTGGCCCTGGAAGGGGGAGTCCGTGCCGTGATTCCGAGGTCGTCATCGGGTCCCGAACCGCTTCATGCAATCTTTCACAGGGATCTCGCCCCGGACCTCCGGCGGCTCTGGAATGCCGGAGAAAGAGGTCTCATCAGGGCACTTTCAAACTTCATGGACATCCGGCAGGTGTCCGCCGCCGACCTCGACGCCAGTCCCGCCCAGTTCCTCAACGTGAATACACCGGAAGACTGGCTCCTCGTCCGGGGCGGCGAACGGGTCTAGAGGACAGACGTTCCGTCAATCTTTCAACGCAGCCTTGGCAATGATGTGGCGCTGTATCTCGCTGGTGCCTTCATAGATCCGGAGCGCACGCGCCTCGCGGAAGATATGCTCGATCTCGCACTCCTTCATGTAACCCATGCCGCCATGAATCTGGAGGCACCGGTCCACCACGCGCCAGAGTGCCTCGGTGCCAAAAAGCTTGCACATGGAAGCCTGGAGATCGACGTTTTCGCCCTGGTCCTTTCGCCAGGCCGTGGAGTAAAGGAATTCCCGCAGAGTAGCGATCTCCACCTCATTGTCGGCAAGCATGAACTGGATTGCCTGCTTGTTCGCAATGGGTTCCCCGAACTGGACCCGCTGCTTCGCGTACGCGAGGGTCAGTTCCTGTGCCCTCTGCATCGCCCCAAGCGAGCGGGCGGCGATGGAAAGCCGTCCGGCTGCCAGGACCTTCAGTCCGAGCTGGAACCCCTTGCCCACCTGCCCGATCACATTCGTGGCAGGAACGCGGCAGTTCTCGAAAATGATCTCGCACTGTTTGACAACATCCGAACCCATGCTGGCCATATGCCGGGTGACGGTCATTCCGGGGGTGTCACGCTCGATGGCGAAGGCAGTAATACCACCCTTCGCCCTCTTGTCGCGGTCCGACAGCGCAATAATGGTAAAAAATCCGGCCACGTCCGCGCGGGTTATGAAGTGCTTGCGCCCATTCAGTATCCAGTGGTCGCCGTCTCTCACCGCCGTCGTCTCAATGGCCGCCGCATCTGAGCCGGCGGCAGGTTCCGTGATCGCAAAGGCCGCGATCACCTCACCGCTCGCGAGCCGGGGAAGGTATTTTTTCTTCAGGTAGTCGGAGCCCTCATAAACAACACCCATTCCGCCGATACCATTACTTCCGGAAATCAGCAGGTTGAAGCAGTTGTGGGCAAAGGCGAACTGCTCCTGAACCAGCATGTAGGCAAGCGTCCCCAGGTTCTGCCCGCCATGTTCCTCGGGAATCATGATGCCGAAATACCCCTGCTCGCGAAGCCGCTGAATCAGGTTTTCCGGGATTTTCTTGGTCTCCTCGATCTGCATCGTATGGGGTATGAGCTCCTTCTGGACGAACTTCTTCGTCGTGTCGCGGAGCATCTGCATCTCTTCGGAAAGCTCATAGTGCATAAATACGTCTGCCTCTGGGGCTGCCATGCGTTAGGGCCACTCTGCGGTGGCTCGCAGCTGCCGCAGGTTTTGTCCCGAAATCCGAAAAAATCAAAGAGGGGCCGGTTTGTATCCGTCTAATACCCCTTAAAACCGGGGGGACGCTTTTCGTTGATAGCTTGGATGCCTTCGCGGGCGTCCTGGCTGTAGGTGGCCACCGTCTGGTGGGCCGCTTCGAGCTCGGCGGTGGCTTTCAGTGATGACTCCAGAGAGAGATATACTTGGCGCTTCACCATTGAGAAGGCGGCCGTGGCCCCGGAGGCAATCTTGCCCGCCAGCATGGCACCCTCCTCGTCAAGCCGGTCATCCGGTACAAGCCGGTTCACCAGTCCGATGGCCTTCGCCTCTTCTGCAAGCACGAGATCGCCCGTGTAGTACATCTCCAGTGCCTTGGCGTGCCCCACCAGCTTGGGCAGGAAATACGAAAGCGCCAGATCCGAAGCAAGACCGATTTTCGTGAACACCGCCCCGAACTTGGCTGTATTGCTTGCAACCCGGATATCGCAGGCGGCAGCGATGCTGAGCCCCGCCCCCACACAGGCGCCCCGGATCACAGCGATGGTCGGCTTCGGGCAGTTCACAAGCCCCATGACCACCTGGCTGATTTCGGAAAGATAGTTCCAGCGCTCCACTACCGGCTGCGCCAGACGGGCCTCCATGGTTTTGACATCACCCCCGGCCGAAAAGGCCTTACCCGCGCCTGTAAAGACAACGGCCCGGACCGATCCATCCTCGGAGGCCATCCGTATCGCGTCTGTAATCGGAGGAAACTGGGCCGGACCCAGCGGATTAAGGCTTTCTGGACGGTTCAGGGTAATGGTCGCGATGGAGTTGCTTACTGAATAAAGGACTGACGGTGATTCACCGGACATGACAGACCTGCTTTCCCCGGGGCCCCATTTGGGGAACGGAGCACGTTTTCTCAGAGGGGAACGTAGTACCGATCCACGCCCTTTTCCAGCGTACAGCCTATTGCCGCCTCCCGGAGCAGTAAATCCAGGAAACAGAACACCTGTGCCATCACGGGAAGGAGTTTTTGCGGATCCGTTTCCCCGGCGATCTCCCAGGGTGACAGCTTCTCATCGAGAAGCCGTGCCATGAGCCGCTGCGCGTTGCCCCGGAAATAGTGAATTTCCTCGTCAAGCACTTCTTCCGGTCTTGTCACCACATTACCGTGACCCGGCAGCAGCAGGCGGGGAGAGAGGTCTTTTAGTTTCTCCAGGGAATCCACGAATGCAGGTCCTGAAAGGGTCCGTTCCCCGTTGCGACCAGCCCTGAGATCAAGAACGGGCATCGGATCCATCGCCACATTGTCACCGGTGAATGCCTCGCCTCCATCCGCGTGAAAAAACATCAGTGCTCCCGGATGATGGCCCGGTGCTTCAAGCACTGTAAATGGGACTCCTCCCAGTTCCACAGTCTGGCCTGCGCAGAGTTCCTGGCCGACGGTAACAGGTGGCAAATCCCACACGCGCCGCAAGCGATGGTGCTCAACGGCCCGGGCGACGAATTCCCTCGCACTGGATGGCGCTCCCCACCGCCGGAAAAGGGCGGGTAGCGGTTTCAGGTCCTCTTCAACCTGTGCCGTCATCTTCTTGAGGAACCTCGCATCATGCTGGCTTGCGCAAAGTTCGGCTTCAGGGCACAACTCCCGCAGGATCGCGAGGCCACCGCCGTGGCCCGGGTGGGCATGGGTCAGGACGATTCGCTCCACCATGGCCGGTTTCACGCCAGCCGCCTTCAGGAGTTCACCAAACAGGGAAACAGATTCGGGCAGACCTGTATCAATGAATGCAGCTTTCCCGTCTGCTCCCTTCACCAGGTAGAAGTTCGTGCGGTTCCGGACCTGGGCCTGCCAGACCTCGTAGGAACCCGTTTCGCACGTGCCGCGATGAACGGCCTGTATTGCCGCTAAATCTGTCATCTCACTGACCGTAACCAGACCCCGAAATTGCGTGGCGCTAATCCCCCGGCCATCAATCTCACTCTCTGAATATCCCAGAGCCCCCGGCATGCCAAGTCTTGCTGCCAAGATGCTCATTCACGGCCGGTGAACTTTTCCTCATCCCTCATATCGCCTAGCCTTCCGGCACATGGAACTGGGACTCAAGGGAAAAACGGCACTCGTAACAGGAGCCAGCAAGGGGCTCGGCCGGGCAACCGCCGAATCATTTGCGCGGGAAGGAATGCGGGTGGTGATTTCCGCCCGCACGGCGCCGGATCTGGACCGGGTAGCTGGGGAAATCCATGGCCGGACAGGTGCAGAAATCGCCTATTTTGCAGGCGATCTGGGTGATCCGGCGACCGCCGAAAAGCTGGTCAGGTTCACACTGGAGAAGTTCGGCCCCCTGCATGTCGTCGTCGGCAACGCGGGCGGCCCTCCCGCCATGCCTTTCGCCGATACTGAAGATGACGGCTACCGAAGCGCCCTGCAGAGAAACCTGCTCGGCAATATACGGCTGGCCGAGGCAGCGGTTCCCGTCATGAAGCGGCAGAAATGGGGGCGCGTACTTCATATTACCTCGTTCGGCGGTCGCCAGCCGATTCCGTTCATGTACTATTCGAACACAGCACGGGCAGCGGTACATGCCTTCTCAAAAACCCTCGCCTATGAGGTCGCCCCGGACGGCATCACTGTCAACTGCGTCTGTCCGGGCTTTATCCTCACTGACCGGCTCAGGGGCTTCATCGAGATGATGTCCCGGCAGGCCGGTGTTTCCCCAAAGGATTACGAAGCCCAGATGCTGAAAGACGTTCCTGCCGGCCGTTTTGGAACCCCGGAGGAGTTTGCCAATCTCATGACATTCCTGGCGTCCGAGTGTGCCGGATTCATTACCGGCAGCCTCGTCACCGCCGACGGGGGTATGGTCCGGGGGCTTTAACCCGTAAATCACGGAAAACGTGGTCTGGCGTCACGAGGCAGGGCTTTTCCTGTTGACTCCGTACCCCTGATACGAACACGTTAACCCCATGTCCGAGAAGGGTTCCAGACCGGCCGGTGGCCCCCCGACTCCCTCTGCTTCCGGGAGCACAGGGCCGTTCCGGATTCCAAGCGAGAAGGACCGGATCGTCCGGCTGTTCGAGAATCTACCCCGCACACCGGTGCTGAAGCGGCCGGAATCCCGCACGGGTACAGCCGTACGCAAGCCCCCCCCTGCTCTGAAGCCGGTACTCCCGCTGGACCGGGATACCAGTCTTGAGAAATGCGGGCAGGCAACTGACCCCCACGAAATCGTCGCCGCCCTGCTCGGCTACGGCATCGGCATCGCCCGGCGTGCCCTGTTGTTCTATCCCAAGGGTCACCGCATGAAGGGAATCGACGGGGCCGGGGACGGGATCATTCGCGCGGCAGTACCTGACATGGAACTGGACCTGGACAAACCTTCTGTGTTCCGGAACTTCGCCTACGGTACCGCCCTGTATCTGGGCCCCATGCCCCGCACCGAAGCCAACGACGCCTTCGTCAAAATGGTCGGCAGTCAGCGGCCGGCGGGGGCCCTGATTGTTCCTGTGCTTGCGGGCGACCGGGCGGCGAATCTGTTCTATCTGGACAACGGACACGCCAAGGACATCGAGGCGGACCTTGCAGACCTGCTGATTCTCACTACGGCAGCAGGCAAGGCCTATCAGCGGATCATCCAGCAGCGTCGTGCTCCCGGCGCGAAGAGGGAAGGATGACGTCGCTGATGGGTGACAAGACGTCCGCAACTCCTCC
>CAZSFB010000197.1:0-5845 GCA_964606035.1 uncultured bacterium
TTAAACCACATGCTCCACCGCTTGTGCGGGCCCCCGTCAATTCCTTTGAGTTTTAATCTTGCGACCGTACTCCCCAGGCGGGGTACTTATTGCGTTAGCTGCGTCACTGGGAGGGTAAAGACTCCCAACGACTAGTACCCATCGTTTACTGTATGGACTACCAGGGTATCTAATCCTGTTTGCTACCCATACCTTCGCGTCTCAGCGTCAGTGACCGTCCAGGTGACCGCCTTCGCCTCTGGTATTCCTCCTGATATCAACGTATTTCACCACTACACCAGGAATTCTATCACCCTCTCCGGCACTCGAGCACGGCAGTATCCAATGACCCTCCCCGGTTGAGCCGAGGAATTTCACATCAGACTTGCCGCGCCGCCTACACGCGCTTTACGCCCAATGATTTCGAACAACGCTTGCACCCTCTGTATTACCGCGGCTGCTGGCACAGAGTTAGCCGGTGCTTCCTCTGCAGGTACTTTCAAACTGATGACGTGTTAGGTCACCAATCTTACTCCCTGCTGACAGGGCTTTACGACCCGAAGGCCTTCATCGCCCACGCGGCGTCGCTGCGTCAGACTTTCGTCCATTGCGCAAGATTCCCCACTGCTGCCACCCGTAGGTGTCTGGACCGTGTTTCAGTTCCAGTGTGGCTGATCATCCTCTCAGACCAGCTAAGCATCGTCGCCTTGGTGAGCCGTTACCTCACCAACTAGCTAATGCTACGCAGGCTCATCCCTTGGTGCGAGCTTGCGCCCGCTTTAACCCCTGATCCGCAGATCTGTGGTCTTATCCCGTATTAGCCCGCCTTTCGGCGGGTTATCCGGAGCCTGGGGGTAGATTACCCACGTGTTACTCACCCGTACGCCACTTTACTCCCTTGCGGTTTCTCGTTCGACTTGCATGTGTTAAGCGCGCCGCCAGCGTTCGTTCTGAGCCAGGATCAAACTCTCCAATTGAATATGGAAGTTTTTCCTCTGGCTTCACTTCGCAGACAAACCATCCGAAGACGGTTCATCGCGAATGAACCATTTGCTGGAAAACAATTTCCTATGATTAAGACTCAAAAGAGCTTAAACGGAAAAATCTACTACCTGGTTGTCAAAGACCCGACGTAGCGTTTTGCTACCACCACCAGCTTCGGGGTGACCCCCTCAGCGGAACGCGATTATGGGGATGAACCCCCCTCTGGTCAATAGCGGCTGCAGAAAAAGTTTCTATTCTATTTTTCCTTTTAATATCGCATAGTTACACATATGACGGCTGTCAGGAATCCGCCTTGTTTTTTGGCACTGGCCATATGGCCAGTCTGGGTAATTCCTGTAAAAATCATGAAATCATCAAGCATTTCAGATAGTTATCCATACTTTTGGGCGCCCGCAGCCATTGACGCTCCACGGCATGCATCTGGGACTATTGTATATCCGGACCCGGCGCCGGCCTCCAGATAATCGTGCGCCACCGATAGTTACCATAAACGTTAATACTCGCCCGGTGTCGAAGCGGATAACACGGAATGAACGGAGCGCATTGATTCCCATGCGCGCAACGCATCACAAGTGGCATCCCTTCGTGCTCATTTGTGATTGACTTGTCAGTCAAGTTCGGGTTCAGATAGGCGCGGTTCGAAGAAGAAAACCACGCGGCCGGAGCTTGAACACCCACCCGAAGGGAAGCCTGGTATGCGTCCTGTCCAGAACGACAACAAATATAAGGAGGCCCCGACATGTCGGAAGCTGAACAGAAAGATACTCCGGAACAGGCCGAGTTTCGCGCCTACGTCCGGAAATGGCTCAAGGACAACAAACCGGCCAAGCCGCCGTTCCGACTGCCACAGTCACCACTCGAGGTCATGACTGAAGAGCAGCGGGTTTATCTCTGTGCCTGGCAGAAAAAGTGCTACGATGCAGGCCTGATCGGCACGGACATCCCCAAGGCCTATGGCGGTGGCGGTGCAACGGACAAGCGCCAGCGGATCGTCAACCAGGAGATGGGACACGCCGACGTCCCTTATTTCATCAATGTGATCGGACTCGGCATGGCCGCTCCGACCATCCTCGTTCACGGTACCGAGGAGCAGAAGCGGCGCTATGTGCCGGGAATCCTTTCGTCCGACGAAATCTGGTGTCAGGGGTTCTCGGAGCCGGGAGCCGGCTCGGACCTCGCCAATTCGCAGACGTTCGCCGAAAAGCGTGGCGATATGTGGGTCATCAACGGCCACAAGGTGTGGACCTCGCTCGCCCACTTCGCGAGCTGGATGATCCTGCTCTGCCGGACGAGCCGGGACGACAAGTACAAGGGACTTTCATACTTCATCGTACCAATCAAAGGTGCCAAGGGTGTCACTGTACGCCCACTCATAAAGATCACGGGCGAGACCGGATTCAACGAAGTGCTCTTCGACAATCTGGAAGTACCGGACACCCTGCGACTCGACCAGGTGGGCAACGGCTGGAATGTCGCCATGACGACACTCCTCTATGAACGTGGCGCGGCAGAATCGGCAGGACGCGCCGAGCAGTCACTCAGCTCAGTCGTGGACCGCCTGATCTCGCTCGGAAAGAAGACCAGGCGCGACGGAAGGCCCGCCATTGAGGATCCGGTGCTTCGCGACCGGATCGTCCAGTTTGCCATCCGCGCCGAGGGCATCAAGCAGACCTTCCGGCGCGCCCGTGTTCCGGCTCTGACCGGTAACAATCCCATGCGGATACCGCTGCAGGGCAAGCTCATCGGCTCGGAGTTCAACCAGGAGGCCGCTGCACTGGCTCTCGAGATCGAGGGCCAGAAGGCGAACTACTACCTGGGTGACAGCCGGGCGCCCGATAACGGTGCCTGGCCGCTCGCTTACATGAACTCCTACGGCATAACGATCGCCGCCGGCACCAGTGAAATCCAGCGGAACATCCTGGGCGAACGTGTGCTCAACCTGCCGAAGTCGAAATAACGGGAAAGGGAACCACAAACCATGAAACAACCCAAGGATTTCGGATTCGGTTCCAATGAAGTGATGCTGCAGCAGCAGGCACGCAAGTTCCTCGACGAGCATTGCAACATCGAGAAACTGCGCAAGCTGATCGGCGACCATACTGCCTATGAACGGCCCGCCTGGCGGCGGTTCGATGAGGATGTCTGGAAGCGGACGGTGGATCTTGGATGGCAGGCACTTGCCGTTCCGGAAGAGGCCAACGGCCCGGGACTCGGCATGGTGGCAGTCGTGGCACTGCTCGAGGAAGCCGGGGCACATGCGCTACCCTCGCCGCTGCTCGCAACGCTGCTTACGACCTTTGTGCTCAAGTCGGCCAAGACCCCAGAGGCCATGGCATGGATGGGCCGCATTGCGGAAGGTGAGGCGGCAACGCTTGGTCTTACCAATGAGGACGGCTCATGGGAGCCGGGCGACGCACCGCTCACCGTCAAGGAAGCGGGTGGCGGGGCCATCCTGAACGGTACCGCATCCTTCGTACTTGATGCCCCCAAGGTGGACTTCCTGGTCGTCTCGGCCAGCGGCCCCAAGGGTGTGGGTCTTTACGCAATCCCCGCAAAGGAAACTGGCGTCAAGATCAGTGCTGACCGCATTGTGGATCTCACCCGCGAACAGGCCACCATCACGTTCAATAACGTGAAGGTACCCGGCACAGGCATCATCGCCGTCCCTGGCAGGGGTGACGCTGCCATCCGCAAGGCGCTTCCGTCCATCTGGACAGCGATCGCCGCCGATTCTGCGGGTGCGGCCGAATGGCAGCTCAAGACCACGACCGAATACGCGAAGGTTCGCGAGCAGTTTGGACGCGCAATTGGCTTCTTCCAGGCCGTGAAGCACCCCATCGTGAACATGATGATTGCCATCGACCAGGTCCGCTCGCTTGTGTACAACGCAGCGGCGGCCATTGACCATGAGCCGGAAAACGCCGAGGTCTATGCGCGCATGGCGAAGGCCTCTGCGGCTGACTGCGGGTTATTCTGCTCCAGCCGGTCAGTGCAGCTTCACGGAGGTATCGGGTTCACCTGGGAATGTGATGTCCACATCTACTTCAAGCGGCAGCAGATGAACCAGTTCCTCTACGGGGATGCTGTCCATCATCGCCGCCGCCTGGCGGACATTCTTATCGGACCTGTGCAGGCAGCACTTCCAGCACAGAAACCGGTGAAAAAAACCGCGAAGGCGGCCACCCGTAAGACTGCCCCGAAAAAGGCAGCCAGGAAGCCGGTAAAAAAGTCCGCACCCAAAACGGCAAAGAAGCCGGCAAAGAAAAAACGCCGCTAGTTCATTTTGCCTGAAACACAGAAAGGCCGGACCCGAAAGGGTCCGGCCTTTCCCTTGTCACCAGGAGTACAGTGTCAAATAAAGTTTACCAGGGTTCCCGGATACCGATAAATGAATAGGGATAGCCCCATTCCGGCCGGGAAATCTGCTCAAGCGCTTTCATGTCGTCTTCGTCCAGCTTCACGTCCAGAGCCTTCAGATTGTCATCCAGTTGGGCAACAGTGCGGGCACCGATAATGACTGAGGTAAGACCAGGCTGGCGGAGCAGCCACGCGAGTGATACCGCCGCGGGTGTCGTCTGGTGCTTCGCAGCCACGGAATCCACGGCGTCGAGCACCTGCCAGTTCCGGTCGGTATCCAGTTGCTTCCATGAATCGCGCCATTCACCCAGCCGGGTTCCTGCGGGCGGTTTTGAATCCTGCCGGTATTTCCCGGACAGGAATCCACGGCTGAGCGGCGACCAGATCAGCATACCGAGCCCGAAATGCCGGCAGGCGGGAACGACCTCCCGCTCTGCATCGCGGACGATCAGGGACCACTGGAACTGGACCGAGACGTATCCCTGCACACCCATCTGCCGGGCAGCCATTACTGCTTCCCCGAGCCGGTAACCGGTATAGTTGGAGCAGCCCACGTAGCGGACCTTGCCGTCGCGCACGAGATCGTCGAGTGCCCTGAGTGTTTCGTCGATGGGTGCCCGGCGATCCTGCATATGAACCTGGTACAGATCAATGTAGTCAGTCTGAAGACGCCGAAGAGAGTCCTCGCAGGCCCGGATAATCGCCTTGCGTGAAAGTCCATATGTGTTCGGGTCCGGCCTTCCGGCACCCATCATCATAGGAAAGCGGCATTTGGTGGCGATGATGAACTTTTCCCTCCGGTCCCTCACCCAGGTACCCAGGAGTTCCTCCGAACGGCCCTCGGAGTAAACATTAGCCGTGTCGACAAAGTTGACCCCCTTCTCCAGACAGCGTTCGAGAACAGCCCTCGCCTCGTCATCCGGCGAGGTAACACCTTTCATGAAAGACTGGGACTCACCAAAGGTCATGGCACCAAGGCACAGTTGCGGCACCCTAAGTCCGCTGCTTCCAAGATTACGGATTTCCATGGAACAAGCCTCCTGAACCGGAAGCATTGTCGTACCCCATCTCCAAAAAGAGGTAAACCGGCTTGTATTATAACTGTTACTGCTATTGCGCCGATTCGGGGCTGTTCATCTGAGCGACACGATACTGTTCAAGGGGCGAACTAAACTGTGCCCCTGAAATCTGTGACCGGATA
The DNA here is from genome assembly GCA_964606035.1 of uncultured bacterium. Classification (GTDB taxonomy): domain Bacteria; phylum JAGRBM01; class JAGRBM01; order JAGRBM01; family JAHCIT01; genus CAZMGV01. The sequence goes on from CAZSFB010000197.1 coordinate 5,543, forward strand.
AAGCGGGTCCCCTGTATTTTCGCCTCCCGGAAATCGGCGCCGCGAAGGTCACAGTTAATGAAAATCGCGTCCTGAAGGTCTGCATTGCGGAAGTCAGCATTTTGCAGAACCGCACCAACAAACGAAGTCCGATTCATTTTGGCATTCCTCAACACGCTTCTCGTCAGGTTGGCGCCATCGAAGTTGGCGCGCTCAAGGTCCGCGCCCGTCAAATTGACAAACCGGAGGTCCGCTCCGCGGAAGCTACCATCACGGATATCCGCACCAAGGAACCGGCCACGCACCACACGGGCACCATCGAAG
>CAZSFB010000198.1:0-5830 GCA_964606035.1 uncultured bacterium
GGCAGGTAACCCCCGGATAATCCCTTGGCGATACACAGAAGGTCCGGGGCAACGGATTCATGCTCGCAGGCGAACATGGTGCCTGTCCGCCCAAATCCGGTCGCGACTTCATCAAAGATCAGAAGCATGCCGTAACGGTCACATAGCTCGCGGGCAAGCTTCAGGTAACCCGGCGGCTGGAGGTACATGCCGGCGGCCCCCTGGACCCGTGGCTCAAGCACGAGTGCGCAGAGATCGTCCTGGTGTTCTTCCGCAACCCGCTCCAGTTCGTCCAGGCAGGCGCGGTCATGGTCTTTCCCTGGCCAGGGGTTCCGGAACCTGTAGGGACCTTTGGCCTGGACAGTCTTGAACAGAAGCGGCCGGAAAATTTCGTGGAACAGACTGATCCCGCCAGCGGATACGCTACCGATGGTGTCGCCATGATAGGCATTGGTCAGGGTCAGGAACATGGTCTTCCGGGTATTGATCCCTCTAGTGAGGCGCGAATACTGGAATGCCATTTTGAGGGCGATTTCAGCCGCCGTGGAGCCGGAATCAGAATAGAACACACGCTTCAACCCGGCCGGAGCAATCCGGACGAGTCTTTCGGCAAGTTCAACCGCCGGTACATTGGAAAGCCCGAGCATGGTTGAGTGGGACACGCGACCAATCTGGCGCTTCATTGCCCGGTTGATTTCCGGATGGTTATGTCCATGCACGGTACACCAGAGGGATGAAACGCCATCAAGATATTTCTGGCCGCGGACGTCATAGAGCCATGAGCCGTCACCTCGCTCGATGATCAGCGGTTCCTCTGACTCCCATTCCTGCATCTGGGTGAACGGATGCCAGATGGTGGCGAGATCGGCACGAATCAGTTCGCGCGCCCGCTTTTCCTTTGGACTGGACTTTGCTGATGACTTCCCGGACTTTGACGTTGCCATCGGTCAGATGACCCCGTGAATACGGCAGGCGTGAATGATGGAATCCGCGGCAGCGGTCAGATCTTTTTCGGAATGCGTTGCCATCACGGTGGTCCGGATACGGCAGGTCCCGGCCGGGACGGTCGGAGGCCGTATGGCTATCGTAAACAGGCCGCTTTCCCAGAGCATTCGGGCTATGGCCAGCGTCCGGTCCTCCGGTCCGATTTGGACCGGAACAACAGGTGTGACACTTCCACAGAGGTCCAGGCCTGCAGCCGAAAGCCTCCCCCTGTATGCAGATGCAAGCTGGTGGAGCCGGGTGACGCGTTCCGGCTCGGATAACAGAATGTCGATTGCCGCAATTGCTCCGGCGCATACATGCGGCGGGAGAGCGGTAGTGAATATCAACATTCTGGAACGGTTGATGAGGAAATCGACCAGTTTTCGGGATCCGGCTGCAAACGCGCCAAATCCTCCTAGGGCCTTCCCGAGTGTTCCCATGATGATATCGATTCTACCGGTTAGACCCAGATGAGCCACGGGGCCGCGACCATTGCGGCCGAATACCCCGGTCGCGTGGGCCTCGTCCACCATCGTCCATGCGTCGTACCGATGGGCGAGCTCGACAATCTCCCCCAGTTTTGCCAAGTCCCCATCCATCGAAAACACGGCATCGGTAACAATCAGCTTGTGCCGCGCACGCGAACGTGCGAGACGGTTTTCGAGATCAGACATGTCCGAGTGGCGGAACACCTCTTTTGCTGATCCGGACATCCTGCAGCCGTCAATGATCGATGCGTGATTCAGTTCGTCCGAGAAGACGGCGTCTTCGGGGCCCATCAGTGCGGAAATGATTCCGACGTTTGCCATGTATCCCGTGTTGTAAAGCACGGCGGCGTCAGTTCCCTTGAACGCGGCAAGACGCGACTCGAGGAGGGAATGCGCCTCCATTGAACCGCTGATGTGCCTTGATGCACCTGATCCGGCTCCGGCTGCCTGGGCAGCGGCACGTACGGCATTTGCGATACGCGGATCATTGGCGAGCCCCAGATAGTTATTCGAAGCAAGCATCAGGAGTTCGCGTTCCGCGCCACTGACCGGATCCTTAACCCGCACATGGGTGTCCTGCGGTCCTGAAACTGGACGGAAATACCGCCACCGATTCTGGTGCCGAACCTGCTCCAGAACAGTGTCAAGAAAAGTCTCTAGCGAGCCGCCGGGAGCCGGCGGGTGCTCCGGTCTGGGTCTGGCAGTCGCCATCTGCTCAGTTCGCCGGGCGTTCGATCTGGTAGAGTTTCTGGCTGGGTACCGCCTGGCGGACTTCTTTTTCCGGAATCGTGATCTCCATCGGTTTCTTGGTTTTCACGTGGCAACCATCATCTTTTATGCGAAGGCCCTGGTCCGCGACCATCTTCCGGTCGTCCAGGTAGTTCCGGTTCGAGGTGGTGAGATAGTTGCCCATCATCAGGCCAGATGCCCCCGCCCGGAAGATTTCGTCCTGCCGGGTTCCCAGCGTTACTTCACGGCCGCCGCAGACGAAGCTGGGTGTCCCCGGCATCATCAGGCGCATGACGGCAATGACCTTGAGAGCTTCTTCGGCTGGCAGAGGCTTCAGGTCCTGAAGCTTGGTCCCCTTGAGCGGGTTCAGGAAGTTGATCGGGATGGAGTCCACGTCCAGGTCCCGGAGGGTTTCCATCAGTTCGACCCGCTGCTCCCGGGATTCACCCATGCCGAAGATTCCCCCGCAACAGACTTCAAAGCCGAGTTCTTTGGCCGTACGGACGGTCTCCACTTCCTCGTCGAAGGTGTGTGTAGTCACAATATTCTGGAAATGGCTCCGGGCGGTTTCCAGGTTGTGGTGGAAGTGGACCATACCGGCATCCTTGAGGCGGAGCAGGTCTTCCCGCTTCATCAGGCCGAGGGAAGCGCAGCTTTCCATGCCTACTTCGTCATTCACCCGCTTAATCGCATCCACCAGCGTGTCTACCTCCTCTTTCCGGTAAACACCGGTTCCAGAGGTGACGATGGAAAACTCGCGGCCGCCGATGGCCTTACGCTCCCATGCAACGTTAACGATGTCGTCGGTAGACATGAGAGGATAAGTCGTAACGCCGGTATCCTTCTGGTAATGAGCGCTCTGCGCACAGAACCCGCAGTCTTCAGCGCAGTTGCCGCTTTTTGCATTAACGATCGTGCAGACGGAGACATCCGGCCCGAACATCTGCCCGCGAACCCGGCTTGATGCTTCGTAAAGAAGATTCAGGTCTTCTTTCGACTCGAAATTGATGGCCTGAAGGGCCTCATCCCGGGTTAGAGGGTTATGGGTGAAGTCGCGAGTCTTGAAACTGAGAGCCAGTTCGGAAGCCATGAGTTAGTTCTCCACTGCCGACAAAATCCGGCATAAGGACCGTAATTACAGACGGTTGGGCTTGTCAACTTATGAATTGAATTCGGTTGACATTAGGGCCGGGCTGGTTTTCGACCGCGGAGGAGAATCCGGTTGAAGGTGAAAAGGAAAGGTCTCCGGTCGGGGAAACATTCCTGGATTTTTAATAGATAACGATCCACGAACTGTGAAAACAGCTCGGCCGATAACCTCTTCTCGTAAGCGGTAAAGAGGGTACCCTGGTACCACTCGGCAATTTCATCGCGGCTTTTCAGCAGATGGGTATAGACCTTCAGATACACCTGAATTTGATCGAACCCGGTTTCGTGGAGATGCGTGGCGTACATTTCCGGAGTGAGAACCGGGTATTCAACCACCCAGTCATGCAGGGCTTCCCGAAAAGGAGTTTCCCGGGCGACCTGCGCCGACAACTGATGGGAAATATGAGTATGGTTCGCTGGTATCTGGATGGCTAGAATCCCTTCGGATTTCAATGCATCCCAGAACCTTCTGATCAGGGAGGGGTGGTCCTGAACCCAGTGCAGGGCTGCATTGGAGAAAATCAGGTCCCATTCGTTGTTCCCGGAGAAGTCCCGGATATCGCCCTGTTCGAAATGGAGCCCCGGGAGTGAGCCATGGGGGCAACGGAAAAGCATTGCCTCGGATGAATCAATCCCCACTGTTTCTGCTGCCTGTACACCCTCATGGAGGAGTTTCGTCAGCTCACCGGTGCCACATCCCAGATCTATCACCCGTCCACCAGGGCAAGGGGCCAGGAGTCCCATCAGGTCATATCCCGGTACCATGCGTTCATGGCGGAACTGTTCGTAACGGTCAGGATTCCACTTGTCGGTCATTTCTGAGGCTGAACCACGTTGGCTGGCTTCCCTGACAGGTAAGAAAAAATATTCGAGGCGGTGGTCTCCACAATACGCTGAAGGGCTTCCTCACTGTTGAATGCGTTGTGGGGTGTAATGATCACGTTGGGAAGCTGCATCAGGGCATGATTCTGGACCAACAGTTCGAGCTGATCACGGTCATAATTTTCGGCGAGAACCTCCCGCTCCTCAAATATGGCCTTTTCCTCTTCCAGAACGTCCAGGCCCGCGCCGCCCAAATGGCCACTTTTCAGCGCGCCGAGAAGCGCCTTGGTATCCACCAGTTGCCCGCGGGCTGTATTGATCAGCAGAGCACCCTTTTTCATCGTCGAAAGACTCTGTGAATTGATAAGGTGGTGAGTCCCCGCATTGTACGGACAGTGCAGGGTGAGAACATCTGCTTCCCTCAGGAGGCTGGCCAGATCGACATACTTGAAATCCATTGCGGCCGAAAGCCGGTCATCAGGAAACTCGTCGAATGCGCGCACGTGCATTCCGAAGGCCTTACCGATGCGGATGACATGGCTTCCTATACGTCCGGTCCCGACGACGCCGAGGGTTTTGCCACGGAGATCAAATCCGCACAGCCCTTCGCGTGAGAATTGACCCAACCGGACCCGTTGGAAAGTCACCGCAATTCTCCGTGAAAGGGCGAGAATCAGTCCAAAGGTATGTTCTGCAACCGTGTTGGAACCGTACGAAGGGACATTGGAAACGGTAATCCCGTGCTCCGCACATGCCTTGAGATCAATATGATCAAAACCAGTTGAACGAGTGGCCACGAGCTTCAGCCTGGGCAGAGCGGCAATTGCTTCTGCAGACATCCTTGAGACAATGAAAACCGAAACTGCCTCTGCATCTCGTGCCTTGCCAGCGGAAGTAGAGGTCAGGGGTTCAGGGAAGCAGGCAACGTCCTGTCCTTTGAGCAGGGCCTCCATTTGTGGCCGTTCGGCCGGAGATGCCTCAAATATCACGATCCGGGCCATGTTATTTCTGCCGCTCCAGGGATTTCTCTGCCTCAACAACAGCGGCGAGTCCTTTCAGGACCGAGTCCGGATTGAGTGAAATGGAGTCGATCCCCTTTTCGACGAGGAAGCGGCAGATTTCCGGATAATCACTCGGGGCCTGACCGCAGATCCCAATGGGCCGCCCAGCCTTGTGGGCTCCATCAATGGCAGCTGCAAGCATCCGCTTCACGGGTTCGAGCCGTTCATCGAAAAGGGGGCTAACAATCGCCGAATCCCGGTCTACCCCAAGCGTAAGCTGGGTCAGGTCGTTTGAACCGATTGAAAAGCCATCAAAAATCTCCCCGAAAAGATCCGCGGCGATAACATTGGAGGGGATTTCACACATGACATAGATTTCAAGGCCATTTTGGCCCTGTACAAGGCCGTGTTTTGCCATTTCGGCTATGACTTTCCTGCCTTCGTCAGGGGTCCGGCAGAACGGAACCATGATCTTCAGGTTGGTCAGCCCCATGTCGTCACGTACACGCTTTAACGCGAGACATTCGAGCCGGAACGCCTCGACGAAATCCGGGTGGTAATACCTGGAAGCTCCCCTGAAACCGATCATGGGGTTCTCTTCCACCGGCTCGAAATCACGTCCCCCAAGCATGTTCGCATATTCATTGGTCTTGAAATCGGAGAGCCGCACGATCACCG
>CAZSFB010000199.1:0-1221 GCA_964606035.1 uncultured bacterium
ATCTGACGCACCGGATGGCCTTGCTGCCGGGCAGGCAGCTAGCGGCCGGGAGTGGCGAATCCGCCAGATCCTGCCGGTGCCGCTCGACACGGAACTGTCGAACATCTGGGAGGGGAACCTGCTGTTCGCCCGGATGGAATATGGCACCACCCGTATCACGCAGATGCTCCCGGAGGAGTTTTTGGCCGACTACGACGGCGATGGCCGGAAGGACCTGATCATCGGCCGCGCTGACCGCCTTCAGGTGTTCAAGGCCAGCGAAAATGGCAACTTCAGCGAGGTACCGGAGCAGTGGGATTTTGGCCGGTATGGCATCCAGGAGACGATGCGACATGGGCATCTGGCACCGCTCACCCGCGTTACTGTCGCCGATATCAACGGTGACGGAAAGGCGGACGTGGTGCTTTCCAAGGTGACAATCAATGATCTGAGCAAGATAGAGCTCCTGTCGGAATTCTCGGTCTTCATCAATCGGGGTGGAAGTTTTGCGGCAAGCCCGGACCAGATATTCCACATCCCGAACCTCACGGAAAAGCCCTATCTGGTGGATATCAACGGGGACGGCGCGCTGCATCTTGTCTATCAGGAGATTCCCTTCGGTGTGTGGCAGGGAATCCGGATCTGGCTGTTCGGATCCATTTCCATCAAATACCGCGTCCACTACTCCAAAAACGGCATTTTCAGTGACGACGCGGACCAGACCCGTGCCATTCCCTTCGAGTTTGATCTGTCCCACCAGGGATCGGGAATCATCACTGCTTTCCGGGTGGACGAGGATTTCAATGGCGACGGCCTCCCCGACCTGATGCAGTCTGCTGGTCCTGAAGAGTTTGAAATCTGCCTGAGTACCGGGAAGAAGTGGGCGAAAAACTGTTCGAGCGTCGAGGTTCCCCAGACGTCGTTTTTCGCATTTCCCGTGGACCTGAACGGTGACAAGCGGGCAGATCTGGTGATCCGTTACGGCGGTGAGGGGGCCCACGACGGATCGCTGCGGATTCTGATGAGCCGTTGAAAATCTGCAGGGGGGCTAGGCAGCCGTTTCCGGTGCGATCCGGAGATGCCGCAGGATGTCGTCACGAGTAAGAGCGGCGTAACGGCCCTCTCTCAATCTGACTGGCAGGGCATTTACGCCGTCCCTCAGCATTTGCGCCAAGGCAATGGAAAGCGCCTCGTCCTCGGCCACCGGCGTCCAGCCGTGTTCGGCCACCGCGCGGTTGAGCG
>CAZSFB010000199.1:1231-2710 GCA_964606035.1 uncultured bacterium
AGGTCGGTACGTGCGAGTTCCACCGCAGTTATCAGGTGGACGTCTTCATTGCGTGAACGGTGATGCTCGATGTCGTTGGCGAAAAGAAAAGCCGTACCTCCGCCGTCTTCCCGGGTGATTGCTGCCACGGGGAAATCCAGAAGAATCAGCCGGGTGGCCGGCTCCTCCGGCCTGAGGAACGGGATCTCCGTTCTCGTGGCGGCCGGGATGATGTCGCCCACGGGAAGATCTTCGCCGGTTGGCTTCCTCCAGAGGTCCTCGGCGGGATCGGGCCGTTCCTTCTGGGCCTGATAGAAGCTGGTCTTGCCGAGCATTCGGAACGCGATGACCGAAGTCCACAGGGCCGGGATCATCAGCGTATATCGCCCGGTGATCTCCGAAACGAGCAGCACTCCGGCAATGGGAGCCCTGGATAGTCCTCCATAAAATGCGGCCATCCCAACAACTGCCGCTGCCGCTGGTGGTGGTGCAAGCGGCGGGTAAATGGCGGACACGCCGTAAGACACAAATACTCCAGTCAGTCCGCCCAGGGTAACCGCGGGGGCAAAATCCCCGATGCCGGTGCCGGTACCGATGCCAATGGCGGAAAATGCGATTCGGGCAAGGATGATCAGCGACAGCGTGATGAGTGGGGCCGAAATATCGGGCTCAAGGGCTGTAAACTGGAATAGTCCATAGCCATCGCCGAGCAGGGCCATGCCCCGGTCTGGAGAAAGGCCGTATTCCACAAAAAGGGCCACGCTGCTTCCCACGGCAAGGCTTCCGGTGAATGCGGCAATGATCCGCCGGATTCCGCTACCGGAAAGGTTTTCGACCCGGTGGATTACACTGTGGAAGACACGCCCGGCGCCGGCACAGGCGATGCCAAGAATCGCATAGCCGATGAGTTCCGATGGATGCGTGAATGCCTGCGTGGCAATGGGTAGGGCAGGGTCAAAGCCGTAAAAGACCCCATAGACACAGAACGCCGCTGCAGATGCCGGGACAGAAACAAAAAGGACTCTCGCCTCGATTCCCATGGAACTATAAAGCACTTCTGCAGCAAAGATGGCTCCGGCCATCGGGGCCTTGAACAGCGAAGCGATGCCGGCACCCATTCCGGCTGCCAGCAGCGCCCGGCGGGACTGGGGCGGCAGCCGCATGAACCTGACGACAGTGGCTCCTGCAACTCCGCCCATGTAGCCGATCGGTCCTTCACCGCCACCCGCACTGCCGGAGCCCAGCGCGAGAGCGGACTGGACCAGTTTGTACCAGAGGGTGCGGGACCTGGGCACCTTCCCGTCATGGTACCTGGCGATCGCGACATTGATTCCGCCGCGGGCCGCGTCCCCAAGAAGCCAGACTCCCATCGCGGCTGCCAGTGTGCAACCGCCGGCAATTGAAGCAATGAAGATGATCCGGCCAGCAGATGATTGCAGGCCGCCACCCAGGGCTATGGCTTCCGTGAAATGGTGACGGATCAGATGGACCGATTCAGTG
>CAZSFB010000199.1:2720-5828 GCA_964606035.1 uncultured bacterium
AAATGCCCACGGCGAGTGCTCCGGCCTCGGGCGATTCGAGCAACTTGAACGGCATGCGTGTGTTGGGAGCCGTCTGTGGTGCCATGTCTTTGGAATTCATCAATATTTCCGGAAATGGATTTCTCCCGGTTACCTGCGGAGTTCAAATCGCACCGGCAGGATTGCCCGCACGGCGACAGGCTCGGAGCCCCTCCGTGCGGGGTCAAAACGGGCCTTCCGGACTGAATCCATGGCAGCCGCAAGAAACCGGGTGTCGGCTTCCTCGCCGTGTGCAGGGCGGACATCCGAGACAGTTCCATCCGCCTCGATATCAACCTCGACCTTCACGACAGCTTCGCGTCCTTCATGCCATGCCTGAGGAGGATAAGCGGGCGGACTGAAGTCGCGGAATCTTGGAAGCTGCGTGACGCTGGAAAGCGGAACATACCGCTGTGGACTGGTTGTGGGATCACCCATGCCTGCGTAAGCCACAGCCTCGACTCCAGGCACGTTTATTCCGGTTTCTGGCGGAACTGCGAGGGTATTACCGGAAGGCGCAACGGTATTTCCGGTGTCCGCTGGAGCAGCGAGAGTTTCCATGGAAACTCCGAACCGGAGGGGCGTCGTTCTGTTATCCGGTGTTTCAGCGGTGGCTGACGGCGGCGGGACCTGGGTTTCCGCCGCAACCGTGATCCGGCCGGGGGTGGTAGACCGGGGAATACCGGACGGACTGCCCGCGCTGCTTACAGTGGAAACAATGACACTTTCGACGGCAGGGTGGCGGGAACCGGTCTCCGTCATCGCAACGACGACGGCAACGAGCAGTCCATGGATGATCGCGGAAACGAGAAATGCACGGTTGAGTCCAGCCGTCCTTGGTACCACCTGCGGGTAAGCACTTGCAGAAATTTCTGCGGGCATCAGTGCCCCCCGGAACCCGAACCGGGGTCGAGGTTGATGGCAAACCGGATAACCCCGGCACCTTTCAGGGCCCCCATGATCTCGGTAACGCGTCCGTGGGAAGCACTCCGGTCGCCCTGAATCAGGACTGTTGCCTGTGACGGGCCGCCGGGTGTGCGGTTGACCTCTTCAAGGACCTTTTCCAGCGTGTGTTCCTGTCCATTCAGATAAAGCCGGTTTGAGGCGTCAATCATGACTGAAAGTGTCCCTGGAACTGGCCCATCGGAGCCCGCCGCACGCGGGAGATTTACCCGGAGTGCCTGCTGGTCCATGAAGTTCGCCGTGAGCATGAAGATGATGAGAAGTACGAGAACAATGTCCACAAGCGGGACAATGTTGATCTCCTCGATCAATCCATCCCCGGAGCCTTCAGCAGGAGTACCCATATTCAGATCATCCAGTGGTCTTCGGGTCGTCGGGGGCAAGAGCAACGGCCGCATGAGCAAGACCGTCCAGCTGCCGCTCGACACCTGCGATCTGCCGGCGGCAGATGTTGTTGAACATGACTGCGGGAATCGCGACGAGAAGCCCCACGGCGGTGGCGACCAGTGCCGAAGAAATCCCGGCCATGACTGCCCCGGACTGGGCACTGCCGGTCTGGATGGCAGCCGCAAGATCCCTGAAGGCCTTGATAATTCCAAGCACGGTTCCGAGGAGCCCCACGAACGGGGCATTGCTGCCGATGGTGCCAAGGACACTGACCCGGCGGTCCAGAAGTGACCTGAAAAAGGCCCGTTCCGATTCGATCACTTCGCGGAGACCGCGCTTGCCAAGGGACAGGCTGCGGAGGGCGGCGGCGATCACCCTGCCGGCGGGTCCGATGCGGTTTTCTGCCTCAGAGGCGTAATTGTCCAGGGTACCGGCGCGGGCTTCCAGCGAAAGCCGTTCTACCTCTGCCTGACCGTCGAAACGGCAGGAGCGCAGAAAACCAAAACGTTCCAGGAAGATGGCAAACGAAACAAAACTTCCGAATCCAAGCAGCACCAGGATGGCGGTTTCGGCTGCGGGCAGCAGGGAGTCCAGCATCGGGTGTACATGACCTCCGTTGTTTCTATTGGCGCGGCGGGGCGGCAATGGCAAGTGCAGAGCAGATACCCATGCTGCCTCTTATGGGGGGTTTTGTGTTAATGTTTGTCCGTCGGTATCTTGCTTGATGGAAGGAGTCCGCGGAAAAGGGTGCGGACTGTCTGGGAGTAATGGAAACTGGGGTTCCCCCGATCCTGACGCGACTGCTTGAGTATGGGGCATTGTTCGGCCTTCTGGCCGGTGTGCCGCTGCTTGTTCTTACCTTTGCCCGGACCCGCCGGGCATCAGGGCCCGTGGCTGTTCTGGCGCTCATACTGACACTCGCTTATGCGTGGTGGCGGGAAACGAATCTGCCGCCTCCCGCTCCGCCGGCGGCTCCTCCACCTGTCATCCTTAAGAAAAAGGGACCGGTTGCGGTGCCGGAGCCACCACCGCCGCCTCCAGAGCCTGAACCAGAATCACCGCCGCCTCCGGAGCCGGAGAAACCGAAGCAGGTCAAAAAGTGCGGTCATGAGGTCATCTATTCAAAACTGGATGGCTATTCACGGCGCTTGGAAGTGAAAGTTTGCGGTGCGGATGAGAAAGCCGCCCGTGAGACGGTCATTGCCGAGGCATTCGCCCACGCACAGCGCGGAGCCCGCCGGGAGGACTATCTCGGATTCAAGGCCCGGTGGCGGGGCACGATCGCCGAAGCCGTGTCGGATGCCGTCAAGGCGGAAAAACCGGAAAATACACCGCGCGGTACGGTGCTTTCCGCCTATGTGGCCGTTGATGATGTTGCCCGGCAACTCCGGGCGCTCGGTTTTGCCGAGCGCAACGTGCGGCCGGGTTTCAGGATCGCCAATGAGCAGGCCATTACCGTCATCTCCATACCGGAACTGGAGAAGGTGATCCTCGACAACCTGCGTAAGCAGTCGAATTTCACCCTGTCAGGCGGGATTTTTGCCGACCCGAGGCTTCTTAAGGACGAACTCAGGAACCTGAATGTTGTCCACCGGCAGGTCCGCTACATTCTCGACGTGACGGATATGCTCGATGTTGGTGGTGACGGGGACACCCAGGAATATCTCTACGTCCTGAACGTGAAGCTTGGGGCCAGCGACTAGTCAGGGAGCAGCTGGCAGGAGAACGGTGAATGCTGCG
>CAZSFB010000200.1:0-5825 GCA_964606035.1 uncultured bacterium
TCGCCACTTCACGACGGTGCGGTAATCATTCAGGGTGGCAGGATCAAGGCGGCGGGTTGCTTTCTTCCACTGCATGTGGACCCCAACGTGAGCCGGCATCTGGGAACCCGCCACCGGGCCGCTATGGGTATCACTTCGGAAACCGACGCGCTTGCCGTCGTGGTATCCGAAGAGGATGGCCGCGTCTCTCTCGCCTTTGAAGGCCGGATCACGCCGAACCTCGACGGTGCCACATTACTGAACCACCTGACCGAGCTCATGCGGAGGACCGCATGAACCGTCGAAATGTCATCAATTTTGTCATTGCTTTTGTCCTGGCTCTGGTCGCATGGGCGTCCATCCGGCTGGGGGGCGATAACCAGATAAATTTCACGGCGAAAATCGAACTCACTGGTGTGCCTTCAGGACTGATTGTTACCGAGAAGCTCCGGGATACCGTCAGTGTCACTCTCCGGGGATCGCGCGCCGGCCTTGCCCGCCTGCGGGACGAAGATATGAAGCTGTCAATCGACATTTCTGACCGGATGGAGGGAATCGCCAATATTGAACTTGGATCATCACAGATACCACACCTGCCCGCCGGGGTTGTGGTGGCGGCCATCTCTCCTCCCGTCATCACTGTTAAGCTGGAGCCCCTGATGGAAATGATGGTCCCAGTCCGTGAAAATCTCGTTGGACCCCTGCCGGAGGGTTATTCGTTGAAGCTCGTCGAGATCCATCCCGCCCAGGTGCTGTTCCGGGGACCCGCCCGGCTCGGGAAAAAAATCAAGGAAGTCCTTTTCGAGCCGGTTGAAGCGAGAACGCTGGTACGGCAGCCCGAACGGGAGGTAAGCCTGATTTCAGCTCCGGAGGTATTCCCCTACCTGAATCCCCGGAAGGTCAGCATCCGAGCAGAACTTGCAGAAGAATCCATAGAGCGGTCAATTGAGGTCTCGGTGAATCCACAGCACCGGGATGGACATATGGTTGTAACGGCCCCACCCGCAGTGACTGTCAGGGTCATCGGACCCGTATCTGCCGTCCGGGGCCTCTCCCGGGCCAGTTTCACGGTCGAAGCCGACTTCTCGCCGTATCCCCCAGGACGTTACAAGCAGGTTATTCCAAAAGTGCGGATTGGCGGGACTGGTGTCCAGAACGGACTGGAAATAAGTTACAGCCCCAAGCAGTTTGATGTAGTCGTATCATCGCAGGACGGGAAACAGTAATTCCAATGGCTGAATCCACCCGGACAAAAACACTTTTCGGCACTGACGGAGTACGTGGACTGGCGAACCGGTATCCTATGGACGCTGAAACTGCTATTGCGCTCGGCCGGGCGACAGCACATGTGATCAGAACCAGGGGAGTTACACGCCCCAAAGTATTGATTGGAAAGGATACACGCCTTTCCTGCTACATGCTCGAACACGCACTGGCAGCCGGTCTCTGTTCAATGGGAGCAGATGTCACCCTGATCGGTCCGATGCCGACGCCCGGCATCGCATTCCTGGCCCATGACATGAGAGCGGATGCCGGAATTATCATCAGTGCTTCCCACAACCCTTACCAGGACAATGGCATCAAATTCTTTGACCGGCACGGGTTCAAGCTTCCTGACAGCGACGAACTTGAAATCGAGCATTGGGTCCGCACGGGCATCCCGGCCGGGATGCTCGCCTCCGGGAAAAGCATCGGACGGATCAAGCGGGTTGAGGACTCGGAAGGCCGTTACATCGTTCATGCAAAGCAGACCTTCGACAGCGAGCACTCCCTCGACGGGATGAAGATCGCTTTGGATTGCGCTAACGGGGCTGCATATTTCGTGGCTCCAAAGGTTTTCGCCGAACTGGGAGCGGAAGTATTCCCAATCGGAATCACGCCCAATGGAACGAACATTAATGACGGATGCGGTTCCCTGTATCCGGAAAAAGTCCAAACAGAACTGCTGACACGCCAGGCGGATGTGGGCATCTCTCTGGACGGCGACGCAGACCGGGTGATTCTGGTGGACGAAACCGGATCGGTCGTGGATGGCGACCAGATCATGGCAGTCTGCGCGCTGGATCTCCAGCAGCGGGGATTGCTCCGCAGCAACACGGTCGTTGCTACGGTGATGAGCAACATGGGCCTTGAAGTTACACTGAGAAAGCACGGTATCCGCCTTGTCCGGGTGCCAGTGGGTGACCGCCATGTCGTCGAAGAACTCCGCAAGGGGGGCTATTGTTTCGGCGGTGAACAGTCCGGGCATATGATTTTTCTGGATCATGCCACTACTGGTGACGGAACCATCTGCGCCCTTCAGGTGCTTGGCGTCATGAAGCGGACCGGCAAGAAACTTTCGGAACTCCGGAAGGTCATGACCCCCATGCCCCAGCGTCTCTGGAACCTGAAAGTTCGGGAAAAGATCCCACTCGATTCCGACCCAAAACTATCCGCCGCCATCCATGCATCTGAAAAGGAACTGGGGGAAACTGGACGCCTGCTGGTACGCTATTCAGGCACCGAATCTCTGCTTCGCGTTATGATGGAGGGCCCCGATGCCGCGCATCTAGATAAAATAATGTCCCGCCTTGGAGAAACCCTGAAAGACCGGCTGGGCGCCTGACGTGCCCGGGAAGGTATATCCTCATGGCAAAACTGTGCGTCAATATTGATCATGTGGCGACCATCCGGCAGGCGCGCCGCACGGTAGAACCCGATCCCGTGGCTGCGGCCGTGATCTGTGAAACCGCCGGGGCGCGTGGCATCACCATACATTTGCGGGAGGATCGCCGGCACATCCAGGACCGGGACCTGCAGATTCTCCGCCAGGTGGTCCGGACCAAGCTGAATCTGGAGATGGCAGCAACCCAGGAAATGGTGAAGGTCGCCCTTCTGGTGAAACCCGACCAGGTTACCCTCGTTCCAGAACGCCGGGAAGAGATCACCACGGAAGGCGGACTTGATGCTGCCCTCTACCGCCAGCAGCTCCAGAAATACGCCGGGCTATTCCGCGAGGCCGGAATCAGCCTGAGTTTGTTCATTGATGCCGACCCTGACCAGGTGCAGGCCGCACACTTTATCGGCGCCCAGTATGTCGAACTCTGCACGGGCCCCTATTCGCTGGCCCGGGGCGACTCCGACCGGAAGGCCAGATACGAGTCGCTCCTGAACGCCGCAAAAATGGCCCGAAAACTCGGAATGCGGGTGAATGCCGGACACGGCCTGACCTATGAGAATGTCCGCCCCATTGCAGCCATGGAAGGTATCGAGGAGCTTAATATTGGTCATTCGATTATCTCCCGTGCGGTGCTTGTCGGAATGGACAGGGCCGTGCAAGACATGGCGGAGATCATCCGCAACGCCCATATCGATAGCGACTGAGCTGGACAATTACCATGCGCAAGCTCGCCACCGCTGCCGAAATGCGCTCACTGGACAAGGCCGCCATCAGGGCCGGAGTTCCCGGCCTCGTCCTCATGGAAAACGCGGGCCGCGGGACCTATGTGGCCATCCGGACACAGCTCGCGAGCAGAAACCCCATCAGCAAGGCTATCGTTGTCTGCGGCAAGGGCAACAATGGCGGCGACGGCTTTGTGATCGGTCGGTTTTTACTGAATGCCGGTATCCGTGTCTCTGCATTTCTTCTGGGTAAGACCGGAGATCTCATAGATGACGCTGCCATCAATGCAAAGGCATTTGTGGCAACCGGAGGTAATGTTTCCGAGATAACCGGAGACTCCGGTATCAGAGTGCTGAGAAAGTCCCTGACCACCGGGGATCTGACCGTTGATGCGATCTTCGGGACAGGGCTCAACACCCCCGTAACCGGCATCGCGGAAAAGGTCATCAGGGCCATCAACGAGTCTCGCTGCCGTGTCTGCTCGGTTGATATCCCCAGCGGCATTTCTGCGGATACCGGAGCGGAGCTTGGCATAGCCGTCAGGGCTGACATGACAGTCACCTACGGGCTTGAAAAGCCCGGACATTATCTGGAACCGGGCCGTTCAAGAGCCGGGGAGTTGTATCTGGAAGTAATCCCAATCCCCGGAAGAATGATCAACGCCTTCAAGCCCTCCTTTGAGCTGATTGGACCCGGGAAGGGCACATGGTCCGAGGCCCTGCACCGCAGGGAAGCCAATTCCCACAAGGGGAGTTTCGGTCATACAATCGTGCTCGGAGGTTCCCATGGGAAATCCGGTGCCGCCGTGATTGCGGCACGTGGAGCGCATGCTGGCGGCTCCGGGCTCGTTACGGTGGCGATACCCGGCTCACTCGAACCTGCCGTTGCCAAGGACATGCGTGAAACCATGACACTCCTGTTGCCGGAAAATCCTTCCGGCGGATGGCAGGATTCAGCCCTCAGCAGGGTTTCCCGTATGCTCGGCGGGGCGCATGTGCTTGTAGCTGGGCCGGGCATGCCGCCGGACCAGGGATCACAGCGGCAGTTTCTGGAGCTGCTTTCCGGCATCAAAAGCAATATACCTGTTGTGATAGACGCTGACGGCCTCAACGCTCTGACTGCTGCCAGAAAACTTCCAAGACTGAAGGATGCTGTACTGACTCCACACCCTGGAGAGGCGGCACGGCTGCTTGGGACTTCGACGGCAGCAATCCAGTCCGACAGGGTGGCCGCAGTCCGCGAACTGGTCAGGAGGTACCGTTGCGTTGTCGTGCTGAAAGGAGCCGGTACGCTGGTGAATGGCCCCGGTAGACCGGTCCGGATCAATCCTACAGGAAGTCCGGCAATGGCGACCGGCGGGATGGGTGATCTCCTGTCCGGACTGATCGGAGGTATCTTGGCCTCAACAGGCCTGGATACATTCGAGGCGGCAACAGCAGGTGTCTGGATTCACGGGAAAGCAGGCGATCTGGCGGCTTCAGGCATCGGCCGCCCTTCGGTTACCGCCACTGAAGTCTGGAAATACACCGGCAAGGCCGCCGCAGATGCCATGAAGGCTTCATAGTCTGGGCACTTCCATCCGGCACCGGAACCGCTCACTTCCACTTGATCGTACAGCCAATGGAATAGGTCTCAGAAGAGGGAGGGACCTTGCCTGCGAGGATCGACTCAACGGCATTCCGCAAATCCCAGGACTGCACCCTTTTCGGGTCCTTGGGACTATCATCAATCCGGCCGTGATACGCCAGGCGGCCGTCCCTGCCGAACAGGAACACTTCCGGCGTATGCGTCGCGCCAAAAGCACGGGCGACCTGCTGGGTAGCATCGTGGAGATAGGGGAAATTAAACCCCTTCTGCCGGTGACGCTTCACCATCTCCTCAAAGGAATCCTCGGGATAATTCACATCATCATTAGCGTTGATACAGACGATCTGGAATCCCTTGGAACCGAACTCCCGCTGCAGCTCGATCATCCGGTCTTCCTGCCCCTGTACGTATGGACAGTGGTTGCAGCTGAAAATCACGCAGAGCAGCCGGTCCTTGGAAAGTTCTCTACTTCCCAAAGTGCAGCCATCCACATTTTTCAGGGAAAACGGCGGCAGTACAGTACCCAGCTTGATGGAAGTTTCATTGGTCCCGACAGACACAACTTTCCTCCTACGCCCGGGAAGATGCCGGTTCGGAAGGATTTTCAACCCTGTACCGTGAAACATTCCGCTTCATGACGTACAGAATAATCCCAAGGCCGAAGACGAAGGAGAACAGCGAAATGAACTCCGACGTCGAAAGCCCCGTATTACCGACAAATCCACGGACAAGATCTCCACGGAACTGCTCAATCACATACCGGAGAACAGCGTACATCATGAACACGGCGCCAGTGACTATACCATCATGTCTCTTGAACCTGTTCAGCAATATTCCTGCTCCAACGATCGCCATACATCCAAGAAATTCATAAATC
>CAZSFB010000201.1:0-4421 GCA_964606035.1 uncultured bacterium
GTTTGGCCGGTTTGAGAGCATCTGTGTCGGGGTATAGGCCCCGTGCTTGATGGACCCGCGTTTCATCCCCGGCAGCTTCGCCTCGATGTAACGCGGGTGATTCACGTAATCGCGGATCACGCGGGCGGTCTTCAGGTTCGGGGCATACTGGCTCCAGATTTCCCGGATATGCTTCACATACCCGTCTTTCAGCCGGTCCCAGTCACCGTCACGGTTGTCATAAGGGGCGAGCGTTTCCCAGCAGGCTACCGCCGAGTTGGGCTCCACATCCACTGGCGCCTGCATCGGATCCAGATCTGTCGGCGTGAACGCAGAGCCGATGAAGTTGAACTTTCCTTCCTTCACATCCTGGATATGGTCCAGCAGGTCGTCCGGAGTTTCCACGTTCATGATCTTGAGCATGGATCGGTCCACGGCCGGATCGAATTTCGCCGCCTCGTATCTTGGCCGCTCCCCGAGGGCGAAATGCACGTTGAACAGGCTTGTGGACTCCCACTCCCAGGCTTTTGTCTGCTCCACCAGATGCTTCGACTTCCGGTTGCAGATATCCTCGCCAACCAGATCCAGAAAGGTCGTCTGGGGGTCAGTGGTCGTGACGACCGCCTGCGCGAAGAACTCCTCGCCGCTCGCGAGTTTCACGCCCGTTACCCGGTTTCCATCGTTCAGAATCCGGGCGACCTCGGCCGCGCGGAGCAGCGTTGCACCACCATTGTTCGCCGATCTCGAGATCGCCGCGCAGAGCAGGTGGCTGCCACTGCGGATCAGCGACGAGTTGAGCAGCCGGTTGTAGAACAGGGGCAGCAGGAACCCGAGACCGCCCTCCGGGTCCATGCCGTACATGGTCCCCAGATAGAGGATCGCGGTGTTCAGGAGATCGTTTTCAAAGCCGCACTTTTCAAGCACGTCGAGGAAGTTTTCCTCGGCCATCTCGTTCACCTTCCGCCCCACGTCCGACTGCTGGTATTTCATCACCATGTCGAGCATCGGGAGCGGAAGCGTGTAGGTCGCCGGGATCAGCGCCTCCACGACGATCCGGTTCCACTCATTCATGACCTCGCGGTAGCGTTCCGCA
This sequence comes from uncultured bacterium, assembly GCA_964606035.1. Classification (GTDB taxonomy): domain Bacteria; phylum JAGRBM01; class JAGRBM01; order JAGRBM01; family JAHCIT01; genus CAZMGV01. The sequence continues at coordinate 1,073 of CAZSFB010000201.1, forward strand.
TCGGCCTTGGAGAACTTCGCGATGGACTGGACGCTTTTCTCCACATCGGCGTAGAGCGTGAGTGCCTTCCCGTCTTTCGTGAGGATGGATACTGCCGCCTCCGGTTTCACGTAAGAGCAACCCCAACCCTCAAGATCCAGGTCTTTCATGGGGGGCATCACGTCCATCATCATCATGAGCTTGGCGTGGGTGTTGAAGCGGAAGCCCGACCACTCCTCGGTGATGAGTCCGCCGCCGCCCTCGTGATGGCGCTCAAGAAGCAGCACCTTCGCGCCCGTCCGGGCCAGATAGGCCGCCGCGGTGAGCCCGTTCGGGCCACCGCCGATAATGATTACATCCCAGTTTTTCTGAGTAATTGCCACGTTATTGAATCCCCCGGCCTATCTGATCATCCAGCGGATATCGATTCCGCGATTCTTGAGCACCCGGATTCCCGGCTGCAGCGGCTTGTGCTTCCACCAGTCCTCGGTCCCTTTACGGGCTTTCAGGTCGTCGGCGAGGATCGTGGCGCAGATGTAGCCCGCCGACAGGTTCGAGTATCCCGGCGGCCACATGGAGTTGGAGATGTAGAGTTTCTGGAACGGTGTGCGCGGCGCGCCGCAACCTGGAAACGGCCGGTTCGCACCGTAGTAGCGGAAACTCACCGAACCGCTCACCGTACTCCCGTCCACCTGGCTCGGATTCTTCCGGTAGTAGTCGAGCGGTGAATTGCAGTAGCGGGCGATGGTGTTTTTCCGGAACTCCGGATTGTACTGGGCAAGGAGGTCATCCACCTTGTCACCGTAACTCTCACGGATCTCGTCCCACTTCTCCGGGCCGCCGAGCTTTCCAAGCCGGTAGGGAACATTCGACCAGGACATCATCGTGTATTCACCGGAAGGCGCCTGTGTCGGATCGGCAAGGCAGAATCCCTGAACGGACAGCCCGGCAACTATGGGCGGATCCGGCAGTTCATGATTCTCCAGGCAGTGCTGGAGCCGGTAGACATCCTTCATGCTCTCCAGCCCGTAGGTGAACCCGTAGGCTGTGTTCACGGCTTCCGGGTAGCCTTCCCACTTCGGCGGCTTGTTCAGCACCCAGTAGTTCGTGAACAGCACCACGTCCTCGTTCTCGTAGGCCTTCACGCCCTCGAGAACCTTGGATGGGAGCTTGTCCTCGCCAATGAGCCCCAGGAATGTCGGGTGGCATGAAAGATTGCTCACCACCGCCTTCGTCGCCCGGACCTCGCAGTCAGGGAACACGGCGTGCTTCGAGGTGACAATGCCCTTCGCCTCGCCATTTTCCATGATGATCTTGTCCACCGGGCAGCCGGTGAACAGACGTCCGCCGTGATAGGCGAAACAGGAACAGAGGGCGTGAGTGAGGGCGTGGCTTCCGCCCCGGCAGGTCCAGGTGGAACTGTGGGTACAGGCGAGCACCGGATAGACCAGTGCCATCAGTGCATGAAACCCCTTCTCCCACGGGTGAAACCCGGCCATGATGCAGTTGGCCGCAATCGCCGTACGGATCCGCTCGTCCTGGTAGACTGCCTCGATCACCTGTGCGCCCGTGCATTCCATCAGGTTTTCCGGAATCTCCGGAATGAGCGTACGCATCATCTTGCCCATCATGTCGTTTTTCACGATCTGATCGGGCGTGAGTACTGTCTGGGAGAACATCATCGGCCCGAGGAAGTTCGCCAGGTTCGGCCCCATGAAGTTGAAAGCCTTCTTGAACACCTCGGCGTCATGGGCGTTGATCGTCTTCCAGTGCTCGTACTGTTTCTGCGCGTCGTAAGTGTGGAACATCACCGTCGAGCGGTCCCGGAACGGATGGAACATGCTCCACTCGCCGGATGTGAGCATTTCAAGCCCGAACTTCTCCAGTTCCAGATCGTCGTATGCCGGTGACCACATGGTCACCATGTTGCAGGCGCAGAGGTTCACCTTCACGCCGGGATGCATGACTTCTTCCGTGCAAGCACCGGACCCGGCTTCCAGCTTCCGCTCGAAGATCGCCACCTTGAAGCCGGCCTTCGCCAGATAGCAGCCGACCGTGATTCCATTCACGCCGCCGCCGGCGATTACGATGTCATATTCCCTGTTTGGACCTGGCATTGTCTGTTGTCATCCCTTCCTGATTCCGAGAAACCGGAGAACCGTAAGCGTCGTGAACACCGCAAGGCTCGAAACCGCCGTGCCGATAATTCTCCAGCGGGCCGCCGAACGGCCAATGAACGTCGTCGGAGCATCGCCCTTCGTCAGCATTTCCAGAAACTCCGTGATATCCCGGGCGGTCATCTTCACGGTGTAGTCCCAGTAGACCGGAGGCCCCATGACTCCGGTAATGACCATCTTGCTGTCGGCCACATCCGTCTGCGTCCGCTCGTTCAGCTTCAGGTTCAGCACCCGCTTGCCGAGTCCCTTTGACCAGAGATCCATTTACAACCTCCCCTGACTTTCAGCGGGCAAATGCCTCGTTGAGTTTCTGGTAACGGGCCCGCCGGCTCTTGCGGATCCGGTTTCGGACAATCTCCCCGAAGGGGTCAAGCCGGCGCGCCTGCTGGCGGATCTCCCGGAACGGACCCGGCGGAACCATCTCCCGCCATAGTTCGAGCATGTACTCCTCCTGCTCGACCTGGAGCGTGTGCCGGGTATGCGCCACGTACTGAGCCTGCATCCTTTCCCACTTTTTCTCGATATCGGCATGCATGGACGCCTTTGACGGAAGCGGCAGACGGCCCTGGAGAACCTCGCAGATCCAGCGCACCTGCATTTCCGAGATCGGAATGATTGAACCCCACGGCTGAATGAGTCCGAAGAAGAACAGGTTTTTCCGTTCCGGATGGACAACATATTTGTAGAGCCAGACCCGGTTATTTTCGACCTTCATTACCGATGGATCCAGGAACGGGAACGTCACCCGGTAGCCGGTGCACATGATGATGGCGTCGAACTCCTCGCGGCTTCCATCCACGAACTCCACCGTATTGCCATCGAAGCGTCGGATGTTCGGCCGGATCCGGATATCCCCCTGTCCCACTCGCGGCAGGAACTCCGAGCTGATAGTTCCGTGCTGGGCCTTGAAGTCCTGTTCCGGCCTTGGAATACCGAGCGGGGCGGGATCGGGGACTATAAACTTCAGGGACAGTTTCCGGATTCCATCCTTGAGCTGCCTGGGCCACCAGGCCATTGGGTTTCCGTACTGGAGATGATCCACCGGGACTCCGCCCACGAACTTCGGAAATATGTGATAGCCGCGGCGGATCGACACACACGTTTTCGCCGCGTGGCGGGCCATTTCGGTCGCGATATCAATACCACTATTGCCAAGGCCCACTACGAGAACCCGCTTGCCTATGTATGGTTCC
>CAZSFB010000201.1:4431-5794 GCA_964606035.1 uncultured bacterium
TCCGGAACCTTGTACCGGCTTGAGTGAACCACCGGCCCTTCAAAACGGCCGGGGAACTCCGGAATCATCGGGTCCCAGTGGTGACCGTTGCAGACTGCCACGCCCTGGTATCGCCGGGTCTCGGTATTTCCGTTCTGCCGGCGTACCGTGACATCGTATTCGTCACCCACCGGCTCCACCCGGACGACTTCCGTGTTGAACTGGATCTTCGGGCGCAGTCCGAAATGGTCCACGTAGGCGTTGAAATAGCGGTCCATCTCCGAGCTGTGCGGATAGTCGGCAATGTCAGCAGGCATCTCGAAATCACTGAAGGCCGTGAGCTGTTTTGACGTGTTGATGTAGCAGGAACGGTAGATGCTGGTTTTTTCCGGCTCCACCCGGAAGTACCACAGGCCACCCACTTCGCCGTATTTCTCAAAGGTGTCGAATGCGATGCCGTTCTGCTGGAACCATTTCGAGGCGGCAAGCCCCGATGCTCCTGCCCCGATCACTGCGATTCTTCCTGAAAAGCCACCCATTTTCGGCCCTCCTGACGCATCGCGCCCTGCCCCGTGTCCCTTTTCCCCTGATACATGCTATTTTGTGTTCACAACCCGGGCCGGTTGTGATATACGAGTTATCGCTCGTATTAATAACGGTTTCAGAGATCCAGTTCAAGCAGAGATTTATAAAAAGCTAAAAATCATGGAAACAGCCAGAATAGAGCCACGAAAACAGCCGAAACAGGGGCGCTCAAGGGAGACCGTAAAAGAGATTCTTGAGGCAAGTGCTCGTATTCTACAGCGAGAACCCTACGACAAAATATCAACAAATATGATCGCCAAGGAGGCCGGCATCAGTCCCGGCTCCCTGTACCAGTATTTTCCCAACAAGGAGGCGATTTTCATTGCCCTTGTGGACTGGACCGTGGAGCAGAGCCAGGGACTGATCCAGAAGCGGCTCATCGAGGTGATGAGCGAATCCCTGCCGGTGGCCGCCCGGAAAATGATGGCCACCCTCGTGGAAGTGCTCGAGAGCATGGATCCGGCCCTGATTCGGAGTCTGGTGGAGCAGGTTCCACACCTGAGGGATTCAAATATCCTGAAGACAGTCCGCCAGCACGGCCTCTCACTCGCCCGGCTGTATCTTTCAGCCCACCGGGACGAGCTCCAGGTTTCCAACATTGACGCCGCCGCGTTCCTCGTTGTGAATATCTCGACGAACATCGCCCTCCGGATTGCCTTCGACCGGCCGGCGGACCTGGACCGGGACGTCTGCCTCCAGGAAGCCACCGACCTGTTCACCCGCTACCTCATGAAGCCGGTTGGCTGAGCAGAGATTCTCCGCCAGGTGCTCCGTTTTTCTTCTTGCCTTTGCTTTAAAC
>CAZSFB010000202.1:0-5783 GCA_964606035.1 uncultured bacterium
TGCCTGTCCGCGAGGCGCGAAACCCAGATCCTCATATATAACAAGTTCGGTCGGGGTGAAGCAGTCATGCACTTCCGCCATGGATACCTGTTTTGCGGGATCAGTAATCCCGGCCTGACGGTACACTTCCTGTGCCGCCCGGACATTCTCATTGATCTGGGTAAAGTCGAACTCGGGGTTCAGGGCACCCTCACCGGTACCGGCAGCGATCGTCAGGCCTTTCACGTACATAGGCTTCTTGTTGTACTTGTGCGCGTCTTCCGCGCGGCAGATGATAGCAGCCGCCGCACCATCCGCCACGCCGGAGCAATCGTAAATCCCCAGTGGACTCGCCACCGTTGGACTCTTCAGGCACTCCTCCATGCTCACTTCCTTCTGGAACTGGGCCTTGGGGTTCAGTGCACCATTGGCATGGTTTTTCATTGCGATACGGGAAAGCACTTCCTTCATCTTGTCCGTCGGAACGCCGTACTTGGCGGCATAGGCGGGCGCGAGCAGTGCAAAGGCGCTCGGAGCGGAGAGATTCGGCTCGGTTCCGTCAGAGTCCGGGGTCGCCGAAGTAAGACCGGAATATCCGGAGTCCTTGAGCTTCTCGACACCAATGGCGAGGGCCAGGTCATAGGCTCCGGACGCCACTGCATAGCTGGCGTTGCGGAATGCCTCCGAACCGGTCGCACACATGTTCTCGACGCGGGTGATCGGAATGTAATCAAGCTTGAGCGCCTGGGACAGCGGCAAGGCTGCGCGCCCCGAGTTCATCGTTCCGAACCATGCCGCCTGGATATCCTTTGGCTCGATTCCAGCGGAGGCATAGGCCTCATAGGCCGCCTCAACCAGCAGATCTTCAACGCTAGCCTCCCAGCGCTCGCCAAATTTTGAACACCCCATGCCGACAACCGCCACACGATCCTTGATGCCGCCCATAAGAATTTCTCCTCTTCAGTAATTCATTCTGCCATAAAACCGGGAGCCGGAAAGCAGGTCAGACCGCACTCTTCGCCTTCCATGCATAATTGAAGATGCCACCGGCCTCGTAGAGCCGCCGGAACGTCATCTCCACGGGGTCTCCGACCTTGACATTCTTCAGGTCAACGTCAGCCATATTGCACATCAGCCGCCCGCCGCCCTCGAAGTCGATCACCAGTAGCATCTCCGGCGGAGCCGGCGTGTAGGCCAGGTGGTCCGCCGAGAAAGTCCTGATTTTCCCACGTGCGGTCCGGAAAGAGTAGTCTGCGGTCTTGTCCTTCGCCCTGCACTTCCAGCAGACACGCTGCTTCGGGTATGACAGCGCACCACATTCGGTACACCGGCTGCCGGTCAGTCGCAGGTTCTGGCTGTAGTTACGGTACATTGCCGTCGATGCCGGACGTTTCATCTCCGGACGGCGCGGGGGCTCGAAGTCGAGCAGGTTACGCCACCTGAGATAGTCCACATACTTGATATCGTTGCGCTTGCGCTCGATCAGATCCGACAGGTGCCGCTTGGGGCGGTATGCATCAATTTCGGCTGTCGCCTCAAACAGGATCACATCGGCCCCTTCGCCGTATACCGCAAAAAGGATCTTGTCCCCCGGCTTCGCCTTCTCCAGTGCCCCGGCGAGCATCATCGGTCCGTGGGCGGCTCCCGCCTGGCCTACCGTCGCATCCAGCGCATCCTCAATAACCTCGGGGCGTATCCCGCACATCTTCGCGACACCTTCGGTCGCCTTGGCCGACGGCGATGCACAGACGAACCGGGAAATCTGGTCGCCCTTCACGCCAGCCTGCTCCAGTGTCTGCTTGATCGCCTTGGGTAGTGCCCGGTTCACGCCCTGCACGATACCAAACCGTTCCTCCCAGTTCCGGACCATAGTGTCCTCGTGCTTGCGGAATGTGTCCACGATTTCGTTCGCCACACTGCCCGTTGAAATCACCCGGGCCACGACCTTGCCAGAGCCGAACAGGAAAGCGGCCGCACCGTCACCGAATGATGCCTCGTTACCTCCACCGGCACCGCCAATCCGGCAATCGCCGGCGACGGCAAGCGCCGGCTTGCCACTGGATACGGCTGCATCCAGCGCCGCCAGCAGGGCCGTGGCACCGGCGCGAAGCGAGTCTCCGAAATCGCCCGTACGGACGTTCGGAGGCGCTTCAAGCGCAGTTGCAATCGTCGTCGCCGAACCCTTTTCCGCATACGGATTTGTCGTGGTGGCGAAATAAATCGTGCCGATCTGGTTGTTGTCATTCTGCCAGAGGGCGTTCCAGCCGGCTTCGACTGACATGGACACCGAATCCTCGTCGTAATTGGCAACCGAACGCTCCCCGCGCCCGCCTGGCTTCCCGTGGGCCTCATTCAGGGCCTTCCGCTGCAAGCGGTGAAATGGGACATATGCTCCATAAGCCGTGATACCGACCATGTTCGTATCCAGTCTCCTGACTTGAGATTCTGCCTGCCGGGAACCAGTCCCGCCAGCCGGGTGCGCAGTCGAACCCGAATTGACCTGCGAGTCAATGGGTCCGGGAGGGGTCCATATCTCCACCTGCCCGGCTGAATATTGTTCACTTGTCGCAAGATCGTCATGACGCGATGCTAACCAGTCGTCCAGTAGCAAACCGGAAGACAGCTATGGAACCCGACTCCCCGGACTATTTCTCGCCTGATTACGCCGCTGCCCGGCGCCGGTTTGCCGGCCGGGCAGAAACTGCCGGAGCGAGGCTTACCAGCGAACCCATCGAAGCCATAGGCCCTTCCGGAGAACCCCTCTCCATTGACACAGCCTACTTCGGCCCTGACGAGCCCTCCAGGCTGCTGGCGGTCAGTTCTGGCGTCCACGGAACAGAAGGGTTTGCGGGCAGTGCCCTGCAGCTCCAGTTCATGGACCACTGCCTGGGCCCGCTGCTCCAGAAAGGGGAAACCTGCATCCTGCTTGTCCATGCAGTCAACCCGTATGGTTTTGCCCATCTGGAACGGGTGAATGAAAACAACGTCGACTTGAACCGTAATTTCTGCGAACACCCGGTCGGACACACCCCCAACCCCGGTTACGACGAGCTCGCTCCGCATATCAATCCGGTTGTGCTGGATGAAGCGGAGACAGACAGCAGCCGCATTGCATTCCGGCAGTATGCGGAAAAACACGGACTCCGTGCGCTCCAGTCGGCCATTGCCTCGGGCCAGTATAACCACCCCAAGGGCCTCTACTATGGCGGCACCCGGCCGGAAGCCTCGAGCCGTCATCTGAGGCAGATAGCCCGGACGTTCACCCGGACCTGCAGAAAAGTCGCATGGGTGGATATACATACCGGGCTCGGAGAGTTTGGAGAGGTGTCGGTCATTACCGATTTCCCGTACGGGAGCGATCTCTTTCGCCGTCTATCCGCTTGGTATGGCGACACCGCTGAAAGCACCCAGTCCCCGGACGGCCTATCCACGGTCACATGGGGATCACTCGATGTGGCTGTCATGTGGGAATTCCCTGACCGGTGCGAGGGGACTCTCATGACAGCGGAATTCGGCACCTATGAAGCCAGCCAGGTTTTCTGGGCACTGCGGGCCCGAAACTGGTTGCGGCATTATGGAGACTCTCCAACCCCCCAGGGCCAAAAGATCATCGAGGACGTTGCAGAAGCGTTCAATCCAGCCTCTGAGGCCTGGCGAAGAAAAGTGCTCGAAAATGGCCATGATTTATTTCTGAAGACTATCCGGGGACTTATGGAATAGAGCTTGCCTCACCGCCCGGCCGGGGATATTTCCTGTTCGCCCGGAAGGAAAGATCGGTTAGGCTCTTTGTCCACGGGGTCAGGGGAAAGATGTCGCTCGGCCAGTATCTCATCAGAAACAATTTTGTCACCGCGCAACAGGTGGATGACGCCCTCAACTCGCAGGTCATCTATGGCGGCCGGCTCGGGACAAACCTGCTCGAGACCGGTGCCATTGACGAACGAACGCTGGCCAAGGCGCTTTCCAAGTACCACCGCGTGAAGGCCCTGGATCCGATCGCTCCGCTCAATGTCCGTCCGGATGCCTTCGAGCTGATCTCCCGCCACTTCGCCCGCAAATACAGCTGCATTCCACTCTGGACCGAGGGGCAAAAGCTCTACGTGGCCACCTGCGACCCCCGCAATCAGTTCAGCCTTGAAGCCGTCGCTCGCGCCACAGGCCGCCAGATCGTACCGCTGGTGCTGCCAGAAATCCGGTTCTACGCGGCACTGGAAAAGTTCTACAACGTCCGCCGCGAACTCCGTTACGTGACTCTTTCGATGAAACTCATCGAAAGGGAGCGGCGCAAAAAGGCCGCCAAGGCGAAGCCAGCGCCTGAAGCCGCCGCTCCGGCCCGGCACACCCCGGCTGAAGACCTGATGCCCGAGGATGTTTTCGAGGGCCAGATCCAGTCACTCCAGTCGAAGCAGGGTTTCACAGACGGCCAGTTGCCCAACGATCATCCCTTCAGTGCGGATGTTCCGCCCCGCCCGCCGGTCTCCACTCCGCCGCCGGATGCGAACGCCCAGTCCCAGGCGCCATTCGCGTCCCAGGGCGTACAGGTCATTGACCGCGAGGCACTCGCCCGGGCCGAAGCCGAAGGCGTCGAGGAAATCCTCGAGATTGACGAGGCGGACATCATCCCGCTTGATGAGGAGCCGATTGAGGAAGTCATCGTTGCCTCCTCGGAAACCGCAGGGGAAGTCGAGGAAATTGTCGAAGCCGATGAGATCGAAGAACCGCAGTATGCCAAGATCGACCTCAAGACAGCCCAGCAGATGATCGCTGACGCGAAGTCCCGTGATGACATCGCCCGCGCCGCCGTGTCCCTGGCCCTCAACACCATGAGCCGCGCCATCATCTTCATGGTGAAAGGCAACCTGGTCATGGGGTGGGACGGCGCCGGTGAACACGTGGACCGCGACACGATCCGGAGCCTGGTCGTGCCGCTCAGTGTTCCGAGTGCCTTCAAATTCGTCCACGATACCCGGGCGCCGTTTGTCGGGCCGCTGCCGTCGACAGATACCAATGACAAGTTCCTTCAGCTCCTGGGGGGCGCCAAGCCGAAATCGTCTGTCCTGTTCCCGATCCTGTTCCGGGGACGTGTGGTCAATGTCATCTATGGCGACTCCGGGCCAGGCAAGTTCGCCTCGACGGACATTTCTGACATGCAGATCCTCTCGCCACGCATCCCGCAGACCTTCGAAAAGCTCATTACCGAGCGCAAGAAAAAGGTCGGAGCCGGGTAATCAGAGGGGAGGAGGAACCACCGGAGTTTCCACGGTTCCTTCCCGTTTCACGGTTGCCGGGTGGCCGCCTGAGACAGCCCGCGCTATGTTCTCCACATGAAAACTGCGACGACGGGCCAGAAGCTGGCAGTGCTGGTGTTTTCGCTCTTTGCGGCGGTCCCGTTCGCAATCACAGTCTGGAACCTGAACTACGAGGAACGGGTCGCCATGATCATGGCAGGACCGGAGATTATCCGGACCGGTGAGGTGATCAACTCTGTTCAGCGCGAAGTTGATGGTGAACGGGCCGTCTTCGTCGAATACCAGTGGGACGTCTCCGGGACGAAATACACCGCTTCCGCGCGAATCAGCATTCCGGCCGAGGTCAGGCCGGAAAAGGGCGACCGCATCCGTCTCTATGGAGACCTGAAAGACCCTTCTTTTGCCATTCCGAGCAAGATACACCGCGAAGCCGGCCGGTCCGCCCGGCTGAAGATTCTGGCTGCGGTATTCGCCCTGCCCCCGCTTGGCATCTGGGCACTCATCGGATGGTCACTGGCTGATAGTATCAGACGCCGACGGTCAAAGAGTTCAACC
>CAZSFB010000203.1:0-5779 GCA_964606035.1 uncultured bacterium
ATTACCCATTCCATCATAAAAGTGGGCTGCCTCGTCAAGGTAACCGGCCAAATGCGCGGCGACGGCCCGGAGTTCCGTGGCGAACATGGTACCACCCGGATCAATCGCCACCAGATCACCGCATACCCGGTGCGCGTCTTCGTAGCGGCGAAGCCTGAACAATGTCTGGGCGAGCAGTTCAAGAGCGCACCCATATGCCTTCGCATCCGAATCCTGGAAAAAATCGAATGCCAGGGAAAACGGCTTGTCTTTCAGAAAGGCATTCTCCCGCTGCCGGGCATCCAGCTGTTCACGGGCAATCTCGGTTATATGGAACAGCTTCCTCGCTGCTTCTTCATCCCGGCCGCGGGCAATCTCGATTTCCGCCGGGACCAGTCTCGCGTCGACCAGGCTTGGATCAAGTTCAAGAGCCTGCCGTGCCAGATCTTCCGCCGCCGCACTCCGGTGTCGCAGCAGTTCCTCACGGGCGGCTTCTAGTTGCTTGAGTGCGGCCCGCCGCCGCCCAGCCCCATGTGCGGGGCGCCCGAGCAGTCCGGCCTCCGGCTCGCCTCCTGTCGCATCAATCTCCTCTAACCATCCCGACAGATAGTCCAGAGTTTTCAGTATCTCCCGGTTCCGCTCAGCCGATGGTTCTTCCCGGGTCAGCTCATCCTTGAGGTTCTCCGCAATCCGCACCATCTCGGCCAGTTCATCAGAGGGATGACCGATGCGGCCTGCCACAATCTGCGCTGCCCGCAACAGGGCTTTTGTCCGTTCAAGAAAATGAACGGGCGAGGCTTCGGACGCTGAGCGGTCATCGGACGTCACACGGGCATTATACTGTGCTTACGGTAGGGCCTTTCAATCTGTTTGCGCCAGACAATCTCAATGGCCTTGCAGAGCACCAGCCGGGTTTCACGGGGATCGATCAGATCGTCAACAAAGCCCCAGTCCGCAACCTTGTGGATATCGATGGAGGGACGGATCATGTCGGCGATCATCTTTGCCACCTGGGGAGCCATTGCCTGGCCCTCCTTGGTGAACCGGCGTCCGAAAATCCCCACCATGCCCTCAGGTCCCATGATCGAGATTTCCGCCCCTGGCCAGGCGACCAGCAGATCCGGCTCATAGGCACGGCCGCACATTGCATAGTATCCCGCGCCATAACTCTTTCGACAGACTACCGAAAGCTTGGGCACGGTTGCGGACGCCATGGTGTGAATGAATTTTGCTCCGTGCCGGATGATTCCGGCGTGTTCGGCCTTGGTCCCGACCATGAACCCCGGAACGTCGTGGAAAAACAGCAGCGGGATATTGAAGGCATCGCAGATCTGGATGAAATGCGCGGCCTTATCCGATGCATTGTTATCGATAATTCCGCCCATGTACTTGGAATTGTTCGCCACAACTCCCACCGGATGGCCGTTCAGCCGAGACAGGCAGGTGATGATATTCCGGGCGAACTTCGGCTTGATATCCAGAATATCGCCGTGGTCCACCACCGCCCGGATCACCCCATACATGTCAAAGGGCTTTCGGGATTCATCCGGAACGAGATCCAGCAACGACTCTTCCTTCCGGTCGATAGGATCGGTACAGGGGATAATGGGCGGTTTTTCATCGCAGGAAAGAGGCATGAAGCCAAGGTATTTTTTGGTAATGGCGATGCAGGCGGCATCGTCAGCTACTTCCGTATCTCCCACGCCTGACACTTCACAATGTACTTTCGACCCGCCAAGGGACTGCTCATCCACGTCCTCGCCCATGGCAGCCTTGACGAGCGGCGGCCCGGCAAGGGCCATGGATCCGATCTCCTTCACCATTGGAACGAAGTCTGCCAGCCCTGGAATATAGGCCGTTCCCGCAGCCCCCGGCCCGACCATCGCTGCCACCTGGGGAACCACACCGCTCATGACGATCTGTTCACGGAACAGGTACCCGGAGTCAGCAAACAGCGAAAGCATGTCGCCAGCCGCATCACCCAGACCGCCACCGGCGCCGAACATGCCGCCACCTTTCTTGTCCCCCGAGCCCGCCGCCTGTGAGATATCAATGCGTCCGCCGGCAGAATCAATGAACCAGACAATCGGAATCCGCTCGCGCAGGGCGAATTCCCGGAGACGGGCGCATTTCTTCTCACCCGTGAAGCCAATGGATCCGCCTTTTACCGTAAAATCGTAGCTCACTGCGGCCACCGGCCGGCCATCCACCTTGCCCCACCCCGTGACAACCGCATCCGCATTCACGCGCTTGTCGCCAGAACCACCAGGCATGGGTGTCCCGCTGATACCAATTTCAAAAAACGTATCCTTGTCGAACAGAATATCCAGGCGTTCCCGTGCCGTGAGTTTTCCCCGCTCATGTTGTTTCTGGACCTTGTCGGACCCGCCCATTTCCTTGATCTTCGCCCGAAGCCCCTCGAGTTTCTGGACACGCTCCCGCATCGTTGGCATGACTTCTGTTCCTCCTGCCGTCTGGCTGACCAAGAATGAATGAGGATTCATTCAGTATCAACAGGACTACAGATGAAGTTCTTCAAATGTTGAAGCATGACTCCGGGCGGCGCCCGGGATAGAAGAGATTCCTGAAAAGGAGATTCTGGTTATGCCTGCATGGTGGCACGTTCTGGTTCTCGTCGCATCGGGACTCTGGACCGGATCCCTCATATTTTTCAGCTTCCTTGTGGCTCCAACGGTCTTCACAGCGCTGGACCTGGAAAACGCCGCAAGATTCATGCGGGTCATGTTCCCCCGCTACTATACGTTCCAGACGGTCCTAACCGTGGCGTTGACTGGATTCGTCGCTATCGCTGCAGGAAACGGTGATTCCATCAGCCGTGTATTCCATCTGGGCCGCTTTGCCGTGATCCCCGTCGTGATTGGATTTCTGTGCTCAATGATAGGGCGCCGGTGGCTGACGCCCCGCGTGAATGCGGCTCGGGATGCCCGTGCTCTAGCGAAACCGGATACTCCCGAATACGCCGAGGCCCAGGCCCGGTTTGACCGGTATCACAGGATCAGTGTTCAGGTGAACCTGGCTGCCATGCTTGCCGCTGTGACCTTTACGGTTCTGTACGCGATGGCCGCGAGTGGAAACCTGACGGGCAAGGCCCGGTCACTCCTGCCCGGCCTCTGAACAGGTTTTTTGACTTTCCCGGACCGGTATGGTTCACGTCTGGACCGTCTGGAATACCCGCGTGGTGGTGGGTATCCGGAATCAATCCATCGCTGCCAGAGGGCGGCGGGGCCGCCTCACAGGGGCCCGCAGGAAGGCGGGTGAATCCAGTTGATCGAAGTACGAGACGACGAACCGTTTGAGGCAGCCCTGCGCCGTTTCAAGAAGCAGTTTGAAAAGGCAGGCCTGTTCGCGGAAATCAAGAAGCGCGAGTATTACGAGAAGCCGTCGGTCAAGGCCAAGAAAAAGGCGGCCGCCGCACGTAAACGCGCACTCAAGAAGGCCATGAAAGCCAACCGCGGCTGATAAAACAGTCAATTGTTGCCTGCTTTCCAGAGGCGGCCCCGGAACGGGCCGCCTTTGTGATTTCAGGCCAGGCCGTCCAGAATCTTCCCCATATGAAACTTCTCTATACCACCGACAGGGATCTTGATCTGGAAACCTTCGTCGCGAACACACGATGGGGCCGGATAGAAGTCTCCTTTTCTCCCACGGCGATCCATTCCTGTACCTTTACAGACAAGCCGTGCGGCCGCGGTCTGAACGGACTGAGTGCCCCTATGAGGACATTTCTGGACGAGTGGGATTCCTTCGATCGCGGATCGGGATTTTCGGGCTACTTCGTGGCGAGTGGTACGGCCTTTGATCACTTGGCGTGGAAAGCACTCCGCGAAATCCCGTTCGGCCAGACCGCAACCTACGGGGAAATCGCACGCCAGATCGGGCGGCCCGGGGCGGCCCGTGCCGTGGGGCTGGCCTGCAACCGGAATCCGCTTCCGCTGTTGATCCCTTGTCACAGGATTGTGGGAGCCAATGGCAAACTTACAGGATTTGCAGGCGGCCTGGACGTCAAGGCGCGGCTTCTTGCCATGGAACAAAACGAGCTTCCTCTGGAACGAACAGTGGTGAACGGCTAAGGAAGTCCGCATGGTAACCATTCTCGAACGGCTGAACGAAGACATGAAGTCCGCCCTGAAGGCTGGCGAAAAGGAACGGCTGGAAGTGATCCGGCTGATCATCTCCGATTCCAAATATAAAAAGGTTGAAAAAGGCTCGGACCTTGATGACAACGACCTGATTGTCATCTGTCAGTCGATGGTGAAGAAACGGCGCGAAAGTATCGATCAGTTCAGGAAGGGTGGCCGGGAAGACTTGGCCGCCAAGGAGCAGGCCCAGATAGACGTGATTCAAGGCTATCTGCCTGCCGCCCTGGACCCGGCCGAGCTGGAGAAAATCATTGCCGAGGAAAAGGCAGCGACAGGTGCCATTTCCGCAAAGGACATGGGCAAACTGATGAAAGCCGTTCAAGCGCGGATCGCGGGTCGCGCAGAAGGCAAACTGGTCGCCGATCTCGTCAAGAAGGCTCTTGGCTGAATTTATCCCCAGCACTGTCCTCATGAAAAAATCTGTGACACCTGAGCGCCGTCCTTATCCGAAAGCCGATCAGAAGCGCATCGCAAAACTTGCGGAGACCCTGCCGCTGCATGAATTTCTCGGAGTGAAGCTGCTTGGATTCCGGGCGGGTTCAGGAGAACTGCAGTTCAAGGCAGGAAAAAGTGCCGTGAATGTGGCCGGGGTCGTACATGGTGGCGTACTGTATGCCCTGCTGGATGCCGCCGCTTACCAGGGCCTTATTCCCCTTCTCAATGCCGGAGAAAATGCGGTCACTCACGATATTCACATATCTGTCCTGAGACCGGTTATGCTTGGCGACACGGTGACGCTGAAGGGCCGTATCCTGAAACGCGGGAAAACCACCATTTTTGCCGAGAGTGAAGCCTGGGTTCGAGACGACCTGATCGCGGTCGCGCGCGTTACCAAATCGGTTATCAGGGCCGATCTCGCACCGAAGTAATCATACCTCACCGGCGCTGGTCGTTATCTCCTCCCAGAACAGTTCCACCGAAAGTCCCGTTTTCACCGCTGCCTGCGCGGCTGCCCGCAAGGCCTCAAGGCTGTCCGCCGAATCACTCCACGGTGATGATGGCATCTCTCCGGCCAGCGTTGCGGCGAGGTTTTCCGTCTCCATCAGCAGGGCCTGGGCGGATCCAACCGAAATGCCCGGCTCCTCCATCCAGAACGGTTCGGGGAAAAAAAGCGGCACATAGAGCCCGGAGCTCTCTCCATGCCGGATGAAATGGGCACACTTCGGCAGTGCCGGGGACCGGTAAGCGTCACGCAGCAGGATATCTCCCGTCGGATCCATGATTCCCGGTGGTGAATCAGGCAGTCGCCCATCCTGCTCCAGGTGGAGCGCGCACCGGCGCAGTTCATGTAATAGATCCGGGTCACCGATTTTCCAGTGACGTGTATCGGGATCTCCCTGTTTCAGTTCCGGTATCCGGCGCGTTTGCCTCTGGACTTCAGCCAGTATGCGGGTCACCAGCTCATCAGAAGCGTCCCGGACCCGTTTGTAAACATTGTAGTCGGAATAGCCGGCCGGGTTGACGCCCCGATAACCAAGCAGCACAAGGCGGGCAAATACTGCCACGGCTTCAGCCCTGTTTCCGCCGCCGTTGCTGATCGGTCAAGTGCCGGGTACCCGCGCCCCGCAAGAACCAGTCGATACGGTCCAGAAGCGCCCGTTCCACTTCAGGAGAAAGCTCTCCCGCACGCGCCCGGACCA
>CAZSFB010000204.1:0-5767 GCA_964606035.1 uncultured bacterium
GTGCACAGCGAGGACGCCGGGCGTCGCATCGGCTGGTTCCCGTATACCGACGACGATGATGTAACCACACATACGGTTGGCCGGAGGCGCCGGACTAGTTCATAGACTTGGGTGGTACCCTGAACATTGATATCCATGCATTCAGCCGGATTGATGATGGAGTTCGGAACCCCCGGCCGCGCCGCAAGATGTCCGACAGCATGAATCTGGCCATGTCCCCGGGCGGCATCATCCAAGTCCTCCCCAAGCCGGATATCCCCCGCATAGAAATGGAAGTCTCCCACAGCTTCAAGGAGTTTGAGGTTCTGCTCTTTCACCAGACGCGAGTAGAAATTATCAAGGTTATCAAAACCGATGACCTTGTCCCCGCGCCGGAGGAGCCGCTCGCAGACGTGAGAACCGATAAACCCGGCCGCCCCGGTAATGAAGTAGGTTTTCGACATCCGACCTTTCCGATAGCATACCGTCAATTGCAAATAGGAATCTTGCGGAATTCAGGATCCCTGGATTCGCCTCTCCAGTGTCTCAAGGCGCTCCAAGATCCGGGCCAGAACCGCACGATCAAGCCGCGGCTCCTGGAAAATATTCCGGACATCCTTGATCGTCCGCTGCAGTTCCAGCGCATCTTCCTCGAACCGGACAATATGTTTGGCCATTTCGTCATTCTGGCGAAGAACGTGTCGCATATTCCCATTCATCTCATCCCGAATCCCCTCAACCTCTGTCATGAAGCGGTCTAGTCTCTGCTCCAGGTTCACAAGCCGCCCATTTATACGGGTTTCAGCCCGGCCCGTCCGCGAAATGGCCACAAGCGCCGCGCCTCCAGAAAGTGCCACGAACACCGATATGATGAAAAGTGGCGTATTCATACTCTGCCCCTGAATATGCAGACTGTCGGTGAGGTCAGGCATGGTTCTGCAAAAACCCGATCGAGCATCTGCTGGCGAACCCCGATCGCTTTGGGGGAATTCCAGACCACCTCAAACGGCTCCTTGGACAAGTCGCCAATATATTCAGTCCGTTCATCATGGAAATAGCACATGCGGACCTGGCCATCTTCCGCGACCACACAGCGTGACCATGGGACCATGCACTTTTCGGGAAGCCGCTCGCGTTCGTTCATGTATTTCGCAACGGCTTCCTGTTCGGGACTTAGTTGACGGGACAGAAAACCCTGTCCAACAAAATTCAACGGAATCCCAAGTAGCTTTGCCTTTCTATAGGTCTCTGCAAGAAGCTCGTCATGACGTACTGGATCGACTTTCAGCTGATCCACGTAGTCAAACCGGTAAGATTCTCCCGGAAGCTGCCTTTCGGCGACCCAGTTGAACGTTGCTCCCGGATTCATATGGAAGAGATCGACGCCATCGACACCAAGCCGGGTTGCCAGTTCGATAAATTCAGGAAGCTCTTCTAACGCTTCCCTGGTGATGCACATATTCATCAGCAACAGTGGCCGATCGGAACCAAGTTTCTTTTTCAACTGCTGAAATGCCGAGATATTTTCAACGATTTTGGTAAATCCCGGTCCTCGAAGTTTGTGATGGGTCTCGGGCCGTGCAGCATCAAGGCTAACATTAATGCAGTCTACTCGACGCCCCTCAATCAGACGCCTGGCCAGTGCCTCGTCAAGCGTGATGCCGTGAGTGTTGAATCTGATCTTCGTTGGAGGGTCAACAAGGGCCAGCACATCATCGAAATATTTCGAGTATGTGGGTTCACCGCTGCAATGGAGATACAACGTATCTAGATGCCGGAACACAGGGACTAAATTCGCGATCACACTGGGGCTGACATCGTACTCTTCTTCAGGAGTGCGCCGGTTCCGCTCACAAATCCCACAGGGGGGAGTGATGTTGCATCGCGTTGTCAACGCAAGGGTCATCTCCTCCGGATAAGAAACGACCCGTGTAACACCGGCCTGAAACTCCTCTCTCAATTTGTGACTGTTTGCCTCCGGAAGAGACAGGGTCGGTTCGTGACCGTCAGCTACATGCTGTATCTGGCCCGTTATCGGAACCGAGACAACCGTCTCCAGCTTCCTATCGATCTTATCCAGCCGTTCCAAGACCTTGGCCATCTGGGGCCGGAAAACATTGGGTTCACCCAAGAGCTTTGCAAACTGCTTTGTGGCTGGTTCTCCCGCATATTCATCGACATAGTCGGTCACTTTACGGTACATTTCATCGAAACGGTCATGGATACGGGTCTCAAACCGCCCAACCCTGGAAATAAGGTAAAGCCCTACTGCAAGAATGAAGAGACCAAGGCCAAAACCAGCCGTTATAATTATAACTTCGTTCATCGACTGATGCAGGGTAACCGTCACTGCAGCCTACCGGCAATGGCTGACCCAATGCCAGTTTTGCAACTACTGATAATGCCGTTCCGCGGCTTCAGCAAAGACTTTCGCCGTCCCACTCAGGGAGCGTACGTAGTGAATGATCGCCCATGTGTCCTTCGCTGAAAAGTGCTTCCAGGAAGGCATCCCCCGTATGGCCCGGCCGTGCTGAATGGTCAGGAACAGCTCACCATCCTGACGGTTTTGGCTCCACTCCACCCTGTTGAAATGTGGAGCAGTAGGCCGCATGGCGATCGACGGCCCCGGAGCTCCAGTTTCGCTATGACATACCACACAAGACAGATTATACAGTTTCTTCCCCTGGTCGAGTGACTCCTGAGTCAATGGCAACGGGTTTTTGACCGTGTAATCGACAGATTTTGACAGGACGGGATCGTTCAAAAGCTGTTCGCGAGAAATGTTCTCGGCAATCGCTTCCGTAACGGAAAGTGGTTCTTCCGGCCGAGACTGACAAGCCGGGAGAAGTCCCGCCAGCACGAATCCCGTAATAGCAAAACCGCAGAGGGAAATACGAATCTGCACGACCGGTTTCTAGCGTCATTACCTTCTCACTTCAAAACAGTATTGCAGGCGATGCCGAATATTAGATAGCTTGGCCGTATGTCTGGAACTTTGAACGAACTCATGATTGACCGGATGGGTCTTTCGGGCGACCACCCGGCAGCCCGTTTTTGGAACGGCAAGGAATGGATCACCGTCACCTGGTCTGAATATCTCTGGCGGGCGGCTGAAATTGGCCTGGGGCTCGAAATGTCGGGGTTGAAACGAGGTGAAGCCGTTACCATTCTCGCCCCCACGGGTTTTGACTGGGCATCCATCGACCTCGGCATACTTATTGCCGGTGGAGTGTCTATCGGCCTTTACCCCACGCTCACTGCCGATCAGGCAGGCTACCAGCTATCCCACTCGGAGACTTCCTACCTTTTCGTATTCAACCAAGCTCTGTATGATCGGATCCGGCCCGCACTTTCCGGCCTGAATCATCTCCGGCAAATCATCGCTATTCAGCCAGTATCTGATCCGGACGAGTCTCGCCTGACTACTTTCGAAGCATTACTGGTGAAAGGGGCGAACATGAATGCCCGCGACTCATCGACATGGATGCATCGGGCAAATCAGGCCCGCCCTGATGACCTTGCAGTCCTTGTCTACACCTCAGGAACAACAGGTAACCCGAAAGGGGCAATGCTGACCCACCGAAACTTACGGACCTATACCGACAGCATCACTCAGGTGATACCTGTTACCAGCACCGATCATACGGTTGCCTTCCTTCCCATGGCACACGTCGCGGAGAGAGTCGTCGGCCATTACGGCCGCCTGGCCAACGGCTCCAGTGTCACGTTTGCGCGTTCACTTGAAACCCTCATGGAAGATATCGCACTGGCAACACCAGACTATTTTGGCGCAGTGCCGAGGATATTTGAAAAAATACACACGAAGTTCATCGAGAATCTGGAATCTCAGCCACCCGGGAGGCAAAAGATCATACGTTGGGCACTTGAAGTTGGCAGAAACCACAGCCGGGTCATTCGGGAAGGGCGCAAGCCGGGACTCGTCCTGAACTTAAAGCACCGGGTGGCCAAGACTCTTGTGCTCTCCAAGCTAAAGGAAAAGCTCGGCGGAAAAGTACGTTTTGTTATTTCCGGCGCAGCTCCTATCAGTCCGGATCTCCTGGAGTTTTTCCACGCTTTCGACCTGCTCCCCCTCGAAGTGTACGGACTGACCGAGACCACATCCATCTGCACCGCCAACAAGCCAGATGCCTACCGGATCGGAACAGTCGGAAAGGCAATTCCAGGAGTCGAAATAAGGATTGCTCCAGATGGAGAAATGCTTGTCCGGAGCGAGATCGTCTTCAAGGGATATTTCAAGGAACCCGGCGCAACCAGTGAAGCCATTCGAGACGGCTGGCTTCACACCGGAGATATAGGCGAAATCGACCCCGATGGATACCTTCGGATTACCGACCGCAAGAAAAATCTCATTATAACAGCCGGAGGGAAGAATATTGCCCCGGCTGGAATCGAGGGCATGCTCAAGTCACACCCTCTGATCGGGCAGGTGCTTTATCATGCTGACCGGCGAAAATTTCCGGCTGCGATTTTTACGCTTGACCCCGAGGCATCTGCTGCTTGGGCGAAGGCCCGCAACCTTTCAGCCGACCTGGAAACCCTTGCTGTTCACCCTGACCTCCAGAAGGAGATCAGCAGCCATGTCAACAAGATCAACCAGTCTCTTGCCCAGTATGAACAGGTGAAACGATGGACTGTGCTGACGGAGGATTTCACAATTGACAATGGCCTACTGACGTCAACCATGAAGGTAAAACGCAAGGAAGTGGAGAACCGTTACGCAGGCGTTTTGGATGCGTTCTACCATGGCGGGGATTGATTGAATAACCGGTTGATCAGCATCGGTCCAGAACAGCGCAAGACAATTGCTCATGCCCGGTTCTGGAAGAACTATCTGCATCAAGCTGCCAAGGCTGATCTGGTGGGGGAAGCCGCAAAACTTTCATTTTTTGTAAATCTCGCATCAGTCCCGTTTCTGCTCATCGTTTTTACGGTCATGAGTTTCCTGCCGACCGCCGGCATGGACAAGGTGCTGGTAGACACCCTTGCGCGGCTTGTGCCGAAGAGTGCAGTGCCAATACTGCGGGAGCACATGGTTCATACTTTAACAATGCACGCGGGATTCACCGTATGGGTCAGTACCATCGGCTCCCTTGTTATTGCCGCACGTGCGGTTTCGGTATTTGAAGGCAACATAAACGAAGCACGAGGCTCCATAGACGAAAGGCCCTTTTCCCGAAGATGGTCAGAACGCGTTTTTATTGCAGGATTGGTGGGCCTCTGCATGTCGCTAGCCCCAATGGTACTGCTCTCAGGGTGGCGCATCACGGAGTTCCTGGCCTCCGCACTTGGAATTCACTCGTATGCAATTCCGGCTTGGCAGTTTTTCCGATACGGCCTGGTGTTACTGCTTGTATCGTTTACTGTTTCAGTCCTTTATTGCCTTGGCACTGCAAACGATCGACCTTGGCGGTGGATTACTCCGGGCACATTGTTCGCGACTGTTGGATGGCTTGTCGGCTCCTTAGCCTTCAAATTTCTTTTGAAACATTTCCAAACTTACAACGTGATTTACGGTTCCTTGGGATCCATTTTTTCTGCAATGGGCTGGATCTACATGAGTTGCCTCTTCTTTCTGAGCGGAGCCCACCTTGACGGTCTGGTGGATCGCTCAATTAGCACCGTATACTCCGCTGATCTGGATGCTTGACTGATCCTGAAGTCACCTCATTATTCAACGAAATGCCTGTGCTTCATGCATCCAATCCATTGTCTGCCTGTTTATTGAGCATATCGGTATTTAGCTATTTGGCATCGCTCGAATAGCAAC
>CAZSFB010000205.1:0-5762 GCA_964606035.1 uncultured bacterium
CGGATACCTTCCCGAGGCTGCGAAGGCCGGTTTCGTGGGCATGAAAGCGGACGGGACGAAGACCCGGATCCCGGCGGACTTCCTGATTGGACCGGACGGAACGGTCCAGGACGTGTTCTACGGCGAGATCATCGCCGACCATATCCCGTTTGAGCGCGTGGAGAAGTGGATGACCCGGCCGGCCTGAGCCGGATTTTCAAGCGGGGCCGGGCCGGTCAGCGGGACTTCGGTTCCGTGGGGAAGTTCAGGGCGTGGATCACGAGCCCTGTGACGAGATACGGGACGAAGACCGCCGGGTTGCGGCCAAGCAGTCCCAGGATAAACCCCATCAGCGTGCCGGATTCGCCCAGTCCCCAGGCGACGATCCGGATCGTCATGAATGCGCCTGAAACCTCATCCGGAGAAGCCTCCGGCATGGAGGCCCGGATCTTTTCCGGGGACCGGAGGTAGCGGGGCAGGGCCAGCGCAAGAAGCCACGAGACAAGTGCGCTCATGGAGATCGCCGCCGTCACTGCTGCGGGAGGCATCTCTGCCGGGCCACCCTGCTGGGCGATGACCCAGAGGACGACACCCAGGATGCACTGACTCATGAGCAGCGCACCCCAGATAATGAGGTCCACCGGCGGCTGGCCGGAATGCGGACGGCTCACCGGCGCTTTCCCTTGTCGAGGTCGTCAAAGGCGGAGAGAAAACGCCGTACGCGTTCTTCCATGCCGCTTTCCCGGTAGACGACTGATACCTGCCGGGCTGTCACGCGGGTCCAGACATCGGCGGGAAGGGCAAAGCGGGCGAGCTTCTGGATCTCCTTCCCGGAGCCGTCGGAATCCCCCGCGGCGAGTTTCTCGCGAGCCCGGTCCAGATGGCGGTTGATGGTCAGTTCCGCCAGCTCATCGCGGAACAGCACGACGAGAATGGCGGCGAGGGTGAATCCGCATAGAAAGGCGGAGAGTCCAAGCAGTAGTGGGTCCATATAAAAGCGATTTTTACCACAGACTTTCCGCCGGTGCGACAGAAATCCGGCGGGTCAGGCGTAGACTTCGACGATCAGGAGCATCATCCGGACAAGACAGAAAATCTGGACACAGAAGGCGGTGAATCTCAGCCGCACCGCGAGATTCGTACCCGAGGCGACATGGATGAGCGACTGGACGATGCGGGCAGCGAGATAGATGGTTGCCAGTGTGCCGAAATAGGGCCAGGTGATTCCCGCAAAGGTCCCGGCGGCGACGACCGCCCCGAAGACGGGGAGGTTTTCCGCGCAGTTCAGGTGGGCGCGGTTCAGCCGCCAGTAGGCATCACCGCCGTGGGGCACTCCGGCGGGGAACTCGCCGGGCCGTTTCTGTCCGGTGAAAATTTGCCAGACGCGGATCGTCCCGATGCAGCCCACAAGCAGAAGTGTCCAGGCGGCAAAACCGAGCAGGCACCACAGGGCGGTTGTCATGGGATCCGTTCCTTCCGGGCAATCCGGCTATTCGTACCGGAGCGCCTCAATGGGGTCGAGCGCGGCGGCTTCGCGGGCAGGGTAGACGCCCGATATGAGCCCCACGAGTACCGAAAATCCAAGTGCAATCGCCACGTTCCAGGCAGATAGTTCCGCCGGGAATGACGGCGCCGCGAAGGCCAGCGCGAGGATGCCGAGGCCGCCCACGATCACCCCGATCAGGCCGCCCACGCCGCTGATCGTGGCCGCCTCGATCACGAACTGGAGCATGATGTCTCGGCGGGAAGCACCGACGGCCTTCCGGATGCCGATCTCGCGGGTACGTTCAGTGACCGACACCAGCATGATGTTCATGATCCCGATGCCGCCAACCAGCAGCGAGATGGAGGCGATCCCGGCAAGCAGGTAGGTGAGCGATTTCATGATCCGGTCCATGGAGCTCATGATCGCGTCCTGGGTGGTGACCGTGAAATCCTCCTTGTCGCGGTGGCGGTCGGTGAGAATGCTGCGGATGTCCTCGATCGCCCGGGGCAGCATCTCCCGCGAGGCGGCCTTGGCAAAAATCTGGGTGAGGGTGTCGGTCTTGAACACCACCATTGCGGCCGTGACAGGAATGAGGGCCAGTTCGTCCATGTTGAAACCCAGGGACATCCCCTTGGGCTCCATGACACCGATGACCCGGAACTTGGTCTCGCCGATCTTCACGAACTGGCCGATGGACTGCCGGCTGCCAAACAGCTCCTTCGCCAGATCCTTCCCGAGCACCACGTAATTCCGGCCGCCGTCCACGTCCTCCTTCGAGAAGAACCGGCCCTGGTCCGGATGGAACTCCCGGATGATGGGGTAGTGCTCGGCCGCGCCGACAATGTTGGTGGTGCGACTCCGGCTGCCGACCTCGATGTCGGTGGAGGAAAAAAGGATGGGCGTTGTGTAGGTGACGGCGTTGCTCCGCTGTTCGAGCGCGCGGGCGTCCTCGAAGGTGAGTTTCTCGGGCGTGAGCGCCGACATGGGCGGCCCGCCGGAGGTCTCGCGCTTTCCGGGGCTGATGATGATGAGGTTGGTGCCGAGATTGGCAAACTTCTGCTGGATGAACGCACGGGCACCGTCACCCAGCGCCACGAGCCAGAGCACACTTGTCACGCCGATAATGACGCCGAGCATGTTCAGTCCCGACCGGAGACGGTTCGAGAGGATCGACTCCGTGGCCATGCCGACGCTTTCAAAGAGGTCTGTTGCCATGGCTTACTCGTACCTCAGGGCTTCCACCGGGTCCTTCGAGGCCGCCGCCCACGCGGGATAGACGCCAGCGATGATGCCGATTCCGGCGGTGAAGCTGAGCGCGAGGATCACGTTCCAGAGGTCGAGCTGTACCGGAAGGGCGGGCACATAGACGACGAACAGGACGATCACCATGACCGCCGCGGCGAGACCGGCGAGACCACCCGCGAACGAGATCGTCATGGATTCGACGAGGAACTGCATCAGGATGTCCCGGCGGGAAGCCCCCACCGCCTTGCGGAGCCCGATCTCCAGCGTTCTTCGCTTGATGGATACCAGCATGATGTTCATGATCCCGACCCCGCCCACGAGCAGCGAGATGGAGGCGATTCCGAACAGCACGTAGCTCAGCTTTTCGGTGATTTCGGACAGGTTCGAGATCATGTCCTTCTGGGTGTCGATCGTGAAATCCTCCTTGCCGTCATGACGTTCCATGAGGATGCGGCGCATGTCGTTCACCGCCTGGTCAATGACGGCCGGAGAGGCGGAGCGGGTGCTCGCCTGGATGGAAAACAGCTTGTCGGTGTTGAAAACGACCATGGCGGGGCGAACCGGCATGAGGATCAGGTCGTCCATGTCGAAGCCCATGGTCTCTCCCTTGGGTTCCATGAGGCCGATGATCCGGAACTTCACGCTGTTTACTTTCAGGTATTCGCCGAGCGGGTTGCGGGAGCCGAAGAGCTCCTTCGCCACCCGCTGGCCGATGCAGACATAGTTGCGGCCCGCGTCGGATTCCGCCTTCGTGTAGAAACGTCCTTCGGCGGTGCCGAAATCCCGGATGAGCGGCCAGTTTTCGTTGGAACCGACAATAAAGACATTCCGGGTGCGGGTGCCGTAGGTCACCTCTGCGGAGGCGAAAACGAGCGGCGTGACCCCGGCAAGGGACGGTATCCTGGCCAGGGCATCGGCATCCGCAATGCGGAGCTGTTCCGGGGCGGCTGCGACGATCGGCGGGCCACCCCTGGTTTCCTTCTTTCCGGGGGTGATGACGATCAGGTTCGTGCCGGCGCCTGCGAATTCGTTGATGACGAAAGTCCGGGCGCCTTCGCCAATGGAGATCAGCAGGATCACGCTCATGACGCCGACGATGATCCCGAGCATGTTCAGGAGCGACCGTCCCTTGTTCGAGGCGATGGAGTCGGTGGCCATGGAGAACGATTCGAAGATGTCCACGGTTTCCTGCCTCGTTGTTACCGGAGCCGCTCCCGGGCAGCGGAAAAGAGCCGGGTCTCCGCCTGCTGGATCTCCCGGAGCAGACCGGCTCCCTGCTGGAGGAGCGGGGCGGCCTTCGCCGGGTCCGGACGCTCGCCGTCCAGTTCCGAAACCGCTTTCAGTATGGCGGACAGTTCCGTCCATTTCGCGCCGATCGAGGCCATGTCGTGACCCAGCCCTTCGAGGGCGGGTACGGCCGTTGCGGCTTCCGTGAGAAAGTCGCCGTACATTTTCCGGAAGGCGCCGCCTCCCGTGCCGCGCTTCTCGATGATCTGGTAGGCAAACCGCGAGGTCCACTTGAGGTCAGGGATCTCCGCCCAGCGGGGGAGGTCATCCGCCGCACGGGTCATGGCGGCGAGGCTGAAAGGCTTTGCCGGGTCGAGCAGGCCATCGGCCTGGGTCAGTACTGCTTCCCGGACGGGTAACGTCCAGTCCGTCTTCTTTTCCGGGAACCGGATCCTGAACCACGGACTCCCGGCACCCATGCCCGGCTGTGCGGCAGAGCCCCGTGCGGCCGCGAGGCTTTCCAGCGGTTCCTCCTGGATCGTGTCGAACTCGGAATCGCTGATAATGGCCCGGCCCGGATCGGTGTCATAGCCGGTGATGACAATCTTGTGGCCGTTGAAGTGGGTGCGGGACTGGAAATATTTGAGATAGAAGATGTCGCAATTGACGATCACCGGATGTCCGGCATTAATCTCGGCCCGGACGGCTTCAAAGGAATCCGTACCGGCCGGTACCGTATTCAGGGACCACTGCGCCCCGGTCCGGTTCAGGAAGTCGCTTTCCATGGAATGATTTCTCGGAAAAAATGCCCGCGACGGACTGGCCCCCGGCAGAGCCATGTACATGAAGCCGAGCCCCGCGCCGAGACCGAAGCAGAACGGCTCCGAAAGGTCGAGCCCCCAGAACCGCGCGACGTTCGACAGGGACGTGGACCCGCAGTGGCGGCCCGCATGGTGGATATAGCCCTGGATTTCCTTGTGCATCGTCCGGTGGCGAACTCCGTCCCGCCGGGCCGGAGTCTATCCGGCGGGGGGCATGGATTGAAGGATCAGGGGGCGACGAGCCTGCGAATTAAAGCGGTGGATGGACTGCCAATATTCCCTTTGATTATCCACTTGACAGAGGGGGCACTCTATTTCATTTTGGCGGCCCGGCCGGGGAGCCTTCCAGAAGGTTCCCCAGTTTCTCCCGGCAAACGTGGGGCTGTAGCTCAGTTTGGGAGAGCGCCACAATGGCATTGTGGAGGTCGTCGGTTCGATCCCGATCAGCTCCACCAGTTTCTACCCGGAAAAGGCCCTCTCGAAGGGCCTTTTCGGTTTTCAAGGGGTTCCCGCCGGCGGCCGGCAGTCCCGGTTCAGTTCCCCTCCGTCAGTCGTCGAAGGGCTTGTTCCGCAGTGCGGCGGTCTCCAGTGAAGGCCGGTTCTCCCGGGCGATGAAGATCTTTTCCGCCTCTTCGGCATCCACGGGCCGGGCATAGAAAAATCCCTGGGCCGAGTCACAGCCGCATTCGGCCAGCGTAAGCATCTGTTCCTGTGTCTCGATCCCCTCGGCCACCACGTCCATGCCCAGATTGTGGGCGAGCAGAACCATGGCCCGGACAATCTCCACGTCGGCCTCGCTTTCGCCGACCCGGTGGACGAACGACTTGTCAACCTTGATGGTGTCAAAGGGGAACCGGTTCAAGTAGCTGAGCGATGAATAGCCTGTCCCGAAATCGTCCATGCAGAGCTTCAGGCCGAGTTCCTTCAGTCGTGTGAGGATGAGGGTGGCGCTGTCGGCGTCGTGCATGAGGACGTTCTCGGTGATTTCGAGCTTGAGTCCCCGG
>CAZSFB010000206.1:0-5718 GCA_964606035.1 uncultured bacterium
CCGGAGGTACGTCAATGATCGACCCCGGACAGGATCCGGTCTGGCGCAGTCTCCTGCTTTACGTGGCGGTCGGTACGGCGGGCCTTGCCCTCCAGCAGTCCGTCCTCACGCCGCTTCTGCCGTGGCTGTCCGTGCAGCCGCTCGTGGCGCTCACCGTCCACGCCGCCTTCCGCCGCGGCCCGAAGGAGGCCGCCTGGATCGCCACCTTCATGGGTCTTATCTGGGACGTGACCAGTTCCGGGATCTTCGGCGCCGGGTGGTTCCGCCCCATGGCAGTGCTCGCCGCCGTGATGCTGCTGCGCCGGTTCGTCCGCGACACGGTTCCGTTCCTGCTCGTTGCGGCGGCGCTGGCCACGGTGCTTGAGCGAATTCTGCTGACGGTCGAGTATTCAGCGCTCGCCAACTGGAACTACCCCGGCCTCGCCGTGCTCCGGGACATTCCGCTTGCAGCCGTCCTCAATACGGTATTGGCGGCAATCTTCATCGTGATGTTCGACCGCATCTTCCGGACCCGCATGTTCCGGCTCGTGAGGACAGGCATCGACGTGGCCGGCGGTTACGGCGGGGAGCGGTGACGGGCCGTGGTGAACTACCTCGACACCGGCGCGATCCTGAAGCGGCTCCAGGGCCGCGTCGCGCCGGTGGTGCTGCTGTTCGCCGTCGTGGTGGCGCTGCTGCTAGTCAGGCTGTTTGTCCTCCAGGTGGTGGATCACGACACCTATCTCGCGCTCTCCCGTGACAACAAGCTGATCAGCGAGCGGATTCCTGGCTACCGGGGCGTGATCCGCGACCGGTATGGCGAGGTGCTCGCCGACAGCCGGGCCTCCTTTTCGCTGGTCCTGCTCCCCGACCAGTTCCGGGTGTCCCGCCATGACAAGGTACGCAGGGCCGAGGTGGACCTGCTCATACGGCAGATTGCCGAACTCCTTGAGGACGATCCGGAGAATATCCGGGCCTTTCTGAAGCAGTGGAAGGGACGCGACCAGTTCTACTACCAGCCCTACCGGCGCGACCTCACCTGGGAGCAGATGTCCCGCATCGAGGAGGCCCACCTGCCACCCGCCTATGCGGCCGTCATCAATGACCCGATCCGCAGCTACCCGATGGGCCGGAGCCTCGCCCACACGCTGGGCTATGTGGCCGAGATCAGTGAGACGGAACTCCAGAAGCAGAGGGAAAAACTCCCCGGACTGGACTACCGGCAGGGCGACTGGATCGGAAAGGCGGGGCTGGAGTTCACCTTCGAACATGAGTTGCGCGGAATCCCCGGCTACCGCGAGCGGGTCGCCAACGCCCGGGGAGAAATGCTCGACCCCGCACAGCTCGCCGAATTCGGCCTCAAGGGGGATTACGTTCCCCCGCGCTCCGGCAATGGCCTGAGACTCACACTCGATGGCGCGCTCCAGACCTTCGCCTTCGAACGTCTCAAGAACACTCTTGAGGGTTCAGTGGTCGCCCTGGATCCCCGCAATGGTGAAATACTCGTGATGGTGGACAAGCCGGGCTATGATCCGAACGTCTTCGCGATCGGCATCACTCCGGCAGCCTACGGCGCGCTGCTCCACGATCCGCTGCGCCCGCTTTTTTCCCGCACCGTTCAGGGCCGTTACCCGCCGGGCTCCGTCTACAAGATCGCCGTTGCCGCAGCGGCCCTCCAGGAGGGAGCCGTGGGCCCCAACACGTCCTGGCTCTGCACCGGCAAGAAAAAATTCGGCAACCGCGATTTCGCCTGCTGGAACAAGAACGGCCACGGCAGCGTCTCCGTGAAGCGGGCCCTCCAGGCGAGCTGCGACGTCTATTTCTACAGCGCAGGCGTCCAGCTCGGCATCGAGAAGCTCGCCTACTGGTCCGGGCATTTCGGTCTCGGCCATCCCACCGGCATCGAGCTGCCCCACGAGACCGCCGGGGTGAATCCGAGCCCCGAATGGAAAAAGCGCGTACTCAAGCAGCCCTGGTACTGGGGAGAGCTCATCAGCTCAGCCATCGGACAGGGATACACGCTCATGAGCCCGATCCAGGTGGCGAAGATGACCTCCGTGATCGCCGCGGGCGGCAAGGTGTACAGGCCGCATCTCGTGCAGGCCATCGAGCCCGCCGGCGGTTCTCCCGTCCGCGAAATCCCGAAAGACCCGGAAGAGATACTGAAGCTGGACCGGTCGGTGATCGAGGCCGTCTATGACGGCATGCGGGCCGTGGTGAACGAGCCCGGCGGCACCGCGCTCCGGAGCGCATCGAAAGAGATCGTCATCGCCGGCAAGACCGGCACCGCGCAGGTGTCGGCGATGGAACTCCAGCGCAAATACAAGGAAAAGGGGGAAAAACTCCCCTACGAGCTTGAGGACCACGCCTGGTTCACCGCCTTCGCTCCGGCGGGACCGGGCGAGACACCGGAGATCGTCGTGACGGCGCTCATCGAGCACGGCGGTTCGGGCAGCGGCGCCGCCGCCCCCGTGGTGAAGGATATCATTGAGGAGTGGCACCGGCTGAAAGAGGCCCGGAAGCTCCAGGCCGGGGAGACAAGGCCATGAGCACTCTCCAGATGGGCACACGCGAGAAATCCGCGGCCTTCGCCGGCCTGGACCGCTGGCTCCTCTGGTCGCTCGCCTTCATCTGCCTGATGGCGCTCGTCAATCTGGCGAGCGCGGGCCAGACGCTACCGGGCCGGCCAGTCTGGATCGCCCAGGCCGCCGCCATGGCTGCCGGCATGATCCTTTTCACCACCGCCGCCCTGTTCGACATGAAGTCCATTGAGCGGTGGGCCTACTGGTTCTATGCCGCGGGGACCGGGCTCCTCGTCAGTGTCCACTACCTGGGCTTCAGCGCGGGCGGTGCGAAGAGCTGGCTCCGGTTCGGCCCGGGGCTCCAGCCGTCGGAGCCCATGAAGATCATCCTCATTGTCGCCCTCGCCCGGCTGCTGGTGCGGCAGGGGCTCGACCGCCCCGTTGGATTCTCGTCGCTGCCCAAGATCCTCGCACTGGTTGTCCCGCCGCTCGCCCTGATCCTGAAAGAGCCCGACGTGGGCACCGCCGTGATCTACGTCGCCACGATCGGTACCATGCTGATGTATGTGGGGCTCGACCGCTCGCTCCGGAGACTCATCATCGGCTCGTCGGTGATCGTGGTGGGCGGGCTCGCCATATACACGTTCGTCCTCGGCCAGGACCCGCTCCAGCACCTGAAGGCCCACCACCGGAAACGGCTCATCGCGCTCGTGGACCTGGAGAGCGACCCCAAGGGAGTGGGTTACCAGCAGATCCAGGCGAAGATCGCCATCGGCTCCGGCGGCTCCGGCGGACTCGGCTGGACGAAGGGCCGCCAGAGCCAGTTCTCCTACGTCCCGAAGCAGCACACCGACTTCGCCTTCTGTGTCTTCGCCGAGGAGTGGGGGTTTTTCTGGGCCGCGGCGCTCGTCGTGGCCTATTTCATCCTGCTGGTCCGGGGCGCAGTGGCCGCCGCCGAATCCCGGGAGCCTTTCGGCACACTGGTCTGCATCGGCGTGATTTCCATGCTGTTCTGGCACCTCGTCATCAATCTCGGCATGAACCTCGCCGTGATGCCGGTGATCGGGATTCCCCTTCCCATCTTCAGCGCGGGCGGAAGCAGCGTACTCGCAATCTTCATGGGGCTGGGCCTCATCCAGAACGTCTACCGCGACCGGTTCCTGTTCTAGCGGGAAGTTTTTTCGCTGCCGCCCCGGGGCGGCCTTCAGTCCGCCTTCGGGTTGAAAAACCCGTGGATCTTCTCCGCCAGCCCGGCGCTCACGCCCTTCACCGCCTTCAGCTCCTCGACGGACGCCTTTTTCACGCCATCCAGCGAGCCGAAGGCTTTCAGCAGCGCCATGCGGCGGGCCGGCCCCACGCCCTCGATCTCGTCCAGCTTCGAGCGGAACCGTATCTTCTCGCGGAGTTTCCGCTGGTAGCGGATGGCGAACCGGTGGGACTCGTCGCGCAGATGCGTGAGGATCCGGTATTCGCCCGAGTGCGGGTCCAGCGGCCGGGGCTCCTCCTCGCCGGGGCGGAACACCCGCTCGCCGGAATGTTTCACGGCCTCCTCCACCGGCATGCCGGAACCTTTCCCGCCTGGGCCATTTCCACGGCTGTCCCGCTCCAGCACCCTCGACTTGGCGAGGGACGCCAGGTCCGGTGCATCAGGCCGCGACAGGATTCCGAGCGACATGGCTGCCCGAACCAGTTCCTTCAGCTGCCCCTTGCCGCCGTCGACGACCATGAGGTCCGGGAGCCGCCACTCGTCATCAACCGGCGCATCGCTGCCGGCTCCACCGGCTGACACCCCTTCCGGGGTGGTGTCCCCGCCTGGCACTGGCGCGGGCGCCCTCGCGAGCCGCCTTGTGAGCACTTCCCGCATCGCTGCGAAATCGTCGCCGTCCGTGGCGGTCCTGATCTGGTATTTCCGGTAAAACCGCTTCACCGGCTGCCCCATGTGGAACACCACGCGGCTCGCCGCCGTGAACTGCCCGCCCAGGTGCGAGATGTCGTAGCACTCGATCCGCACCGGAAGCCGTTTCAGCCCGAGCCGCTCCCGCATCCGCTCAAGCTGGTCCAGGATTTTCCGGTCCTCCGCCTTCTGCCGCTCCAGCGATTCGCGGGCGTTGCGGTTCGCCAGCTCCACGAGCTTCGCCCGGTCCCCCCGCTGCGGCACCAGCACCTCCACCTTCCCCCGCCGTTTCTCCGCGATGAACGACTGGAGCGCGTCCATCCCCTCGATGGCGAACGGAAGGAGGATCTCCTCCGGCACGTAGTTGTCGTTGCCGTAGTACCGGGCGAGGAACTGCTCCACGCGCTCCTCCGGCGTGAAGCCGTGCATCTCCACCGGCACGGCGCGGGTCTCGAGCAGGGTTCCGCCGCGAACGAACAGCAGCAGGATCACCCCCGACGGCCCGTCCCGGTGGAACCCCACCACGTCCCGGTCCGAAAGATCCATGCTCACGACGGGGTGCCGCTCGATCGTCTCGCGCACGGCGGCGACCTGGTCCCGGTATTTTGCCGCCCGCTCGTAATCAGTCGCCTCGGACGCCTCTTCCATCCTCGCCGTGAGGTCGCCGATGACGGTGCGGCCCCGGCCCGAGAGCACCATCTGGACAGCCCGCACCCGCTCGGCGTAATCCTTCTCCGTGATGAGCCCCACGCACGGGGCCGTGCAGCGTCCGATCTCGTACTCGATGCAGGGGCGGGTGCGCCGGTCGAACTCGGCGTCGGTGCAGGTCCTGAGCGCAAAGGTCCGCTGGAGCACGTCCAGGGTCTCGCGGGCCAGCATGGCCGAGCCATAGGGGCCGTAGTATTTCGACGGCGACTCCGGGTCCGGGCGCCGGGTGGCCACGGCGCGGGGCCAGGGGTGGCCCGTGGTGATCTCGATGACGAGATAGGACTTGTCGTCCTTCAGCTCGATGTTGTAGCGCGGCCGGTGCCGCTTGATGAGCGTGTTCTCGAGGAAGATCGCCTCCTCCTCGGTCCGCGTCACCACCGTCTCGATGCGCCGGATCTTCGGCACGAGGAACCGGATCTGGTACCGCCCGTCATCACCCCGCTGGAAGTAACTCCGGACGCGGTTCCGCAGCACCTTCGCCTTTCCGATATAGAGAATGTCCCCCCGCCCGTCCCGGAAGAGGTACACCCCGGGCTCCTTCGGCAGGCTGGCAGCCTCCGTGAGCAGCGCCTCGCGCCGCATTTCAGGACCGGCAGACGGGTCCTCAGCGCGCCC
>CAZSFB010000207.1:0-5717 GCA_964606035.1 uncultured bacterium
AATCCCGTGCGTATTCATGTAGTAACGGAACCGGCCAGAGCAGCCCATACCTGACACCACTACGAACTTCTCGCGCGGAATGCCCAGTTCCGGCAGCACAGCCTGTACCTGGGCGAGGATGGAGTAGTCGCCGCAACCCGGGCACCAGCGGATGTCCTGGTCGCTCTGGAAGTCGGCTTTTGTCAGTTTGAGTGCGGTTTCAGCAGTCATGGTGTTCTGGACTCCGTGGTAAGGCTCAGTTCAGGTGGGCGAGGATGCCGTCGACGACCTCGCGCTTGCGGAACGGCTGGCCCTGGATCTTGTTCAGGCCATGCGCCGGGATGTTGAATTCGGACCGGAGGATCCGGACGAGCTGGCCGTTATTCATTTCCGGCACGAGCACCTTCCGGTAGCTTTTCAGGATCTCCCCCAGGTTCGACGGGAAGGGGTTCAGGTGGCGCAGATGCACCGACGCGACCTTCTTGCCCTGGGCGCGGAGTTCATCCACGGCGGCCGTGATGGATCCGTAGGTCGAACCCCATCCGACCACCAGCAGGTCCCCGGACGGGTCACCATTCACCTTGAGTGCCGGAATATCCTTGGCAATGTTGGCGACCTTCTGTGCGCGCAGCTTCACCATGGCCTCATGGTTCTTGGCTTCATAGTTGACGTTGCCGGTGATGTTGGCTTTCTCGATGCCGCCCACGCGATGCTCGAGACCGGGTGTGCCGGGCCGCACCCATGGCCGGGACAGGTTGTCATCCCGCAGGTAGGGCTTGAAGCCGTTCGGATCGGTACGGAAGTTGATATTGATCTTCGGCAGGTCCTCGATCTTCGGCAGTCTCCAGGCCTCGGCACCGTTCGCCAGATAACCATCGGAGAGCAGCATTACCGGGACCATGAACTTGGTCGCCAGCCGTACCGCCTCGATGGCGATATCAAAGCAGTCGGCTGGAGTTGCCGGTGCGATTACGCAGACAGGGCATTCGCCGTTACGGCCATACATGGCCTGCAACAGGTCGGCCTGTTCGGTCTTGGTCGGGAGTCCCGTGGAGGGACCACCGCGCTGGACGTTCACGATGACGAGGGGCAATTCCGTCATGACGCCGAGACCGATGGCCTCGGCCTTCAGGGCGACGCCAGGCCCGGAGGTGGTCGTCAGGCCGATATATCCTGCATAGGCGGCGCCGATGGCCGAACAGACGGCTGCAATCTCGTCCTCCGCCTGGAAGGTCATCACTCCGAAGTTCTTGAACCGGGAGAGTTCATGAAGAATGTCGGAAGCCGGGGTGATCGGGTAAGAACCGAGGAACAGCGGAACCCCCGCCAGTTTCGAGGCTGCGACCATGCCTATGGCCAGCGCCGAGTTGCCGGTGATGTTCCGGTAGGTGCCGGGGGAAAGCTTTGCCTCCTTCACCTCGTATTTGACCGTGAACGCTTCGGCCGTCTCGCCGTAGTTCATGCCGGCCTTGAGGGCCTTTTCGTTGGCGTCGAGGATGACCGGTTTCTTGCCGAACTTGTCGTGCAGGAACTTCAGGGTCTGGTCGGGCGAACGGTTGAACATCCAGTAGACGAGGCCAAGGGCGAAAAAGTTCTTGCAGCGGGCCTTGTCCTTTGCCGACATGTCCACTTCGGCAAGCGCATTGTTGGTAAGGGTCGAGACCTTTACCTTGTGGACCCGGAAGCGGCTGAGCGATCCGTCCTCCAGGGGGTTCGCCTCGAAGCCTGCCATTTTGAGTGTCCGCTCGGTGAAGGCGTCCTCGTTGGCGATAATGACACAGCCGTTCGGAAGATCAGGAAGGTTCACCTTCAGTGCGGCCGGGTTCATGCAGACGAAGACATCGGGCTGGTCGCCCGCCGTGTAGATCTTCTGCGAACCGAAGTTGATCTGGAAGCCGGAGACCCCGGCGAGTGTTCCCGTAGGTGCCCGGATTTCCGCGGGGAAATCGGGCAGCGTCGCCAGATCGTTTCCGTAGATCGCGTTCGTGGAGGTGAACTGCGATCCCGTGATCTGCATGCCATCGCCTGAGTCTCCGGCGAACCGTACGGTAATGTGTGAATGTTCTTCGACTGTTGGGGAATGGGTTTCAGGGGACAAGGCCAGGTGCTCCTTGGGTTTCGCATTCCTCTTCCGGGATCCGGGACGTTCACCATGACGGCCCGGAGGAAACCCTGTTGTTACCCAGCGGCCGCTATTCCCTCTGGCCGTAGGGGCGAGCCCGTCAGGAGGCGGACCCGCTGGTTCGGTTGTCAGTCGGCGGAACCTCCGGGAAACCGCCGTATAGGGGGTTTCCGGGGCGATTTTCGCCGGGTGGAGATTGTCGGAGCAGGCCTGTCCAAAGTCAATCGGACCGGGGGGCTACCCTTCGACTCCACCGGCCCCGGGTCAACCCGGAGGCCGGGAACGGCGCGCCAGATAGCCAGCGGAGCAGGGGATTTCAAACGGCGTGGCCTTGAGGCCTGAAACCGGCCGGAGGCTCTCCCTCCAGGGGGCATCCCAAAAACCGTTCCGGACGTATGGACGAAGGCCCAGGAACTGGCTAAGCAAGGGCCTTCGGGTAGACCGCCCGGTCTGAAACCAGAGGTGTCACGAGGCTATGCCGCTACTCGACCACGGTAAGAAGTTCATCTGTTTCAAATGCGGGACCAAGTTCTACGACCTGCACAGGGATCTGGCTATATGCCCGAGCTGTGGCGCCGATCAGGCCGAGCGGCCTGAGACGCCTGCCCCCGTCCGGGCGGCGGCCTTCGCCACGGCCCGTCCGAGCCTTCTGGCCGCCGAGCGGAGCGTACTCGGAGCCGATGAGGCGGATGACACGGAAGATGTCACCGAAGAGGATGAAATGCTCGAGGACATTGGTTCCGACGAGGAGGAGGAAGAGGAGGAAGAGGAGGAGTCCTCGGACGACGAGGACGAGGATTGAGCCTCCCGGACATCTCCCCCGCCTGACAAACGACAGGGCGGCCCAAGGGCCGCTCTGTCTGCTTTTTGAGGTGTCACAGGCCGGCTTACCGGCTATAATTGGAAAAAGAGCCCGGAAGGAGCCCGTCATGGCGAATCTTGCAGCCAGTTGTCCGTTCTGTACCGCTGATGTTCCCATAGAAGTGAACCAGCAGTCCGGTGATGAGGTTTACTGTTCCTACTGTAATTCACCGCTCATTGCCCGCCGGGTGGACAGGCTCACCTGGGTGGCGATCGATATTGACGAGGACCGCAAGGCGGCCAACCGCAAGGCAGTCAAGCGCGCCGAGCAGCGCGCCGAGGAGGAAGGGATCGCCAAGAGTTTCCTGGAGATCGACTTCGACGGCGGTCATGGCAAGGGGCACTAGAATCGCTTGAGTTTTGGCGGTGCCGGATCGCAAGTGCCCCGGCTTTTCAGCTCTCGCACCCATTTCGCATAGTCCAGGTTGGAAATCGGCGTCATCAGGCAGCCGGGTTGCGCCGGGACAGGATGTCCCCAACGGCGCAGCAGGTGGCCCATTTCATGGGTCGTGTACCAAGCAAAATCATCGAGTGCCGTGTGTTCCGGCGGTGAACCACGGAGCTCATTGAACACGTCATTGTCGGCAAAGAACGGATACATGCTCATGACAACCATGCCGCCCAGCCGGTTTGGGGCCATGCTGGTCATGCCCGTCGTCAGGCCTGCCCGGAGGGCCACCTGCCAAGGGGTCGCAAGCTCCGCACTCGCAATGGGGAAGTTGATCAGCACCAGGTCATAATCCTTCTGGCGGATGGCAAGCCGGTCCCAGGACTCGTACTGCAGATAGCGGAAGGCGTTGGCAAGGGGTGTCCGGCCGTCGGAGTTCTGGATTGCATACATCCGGTTCAGCCACTCGATCTGGTAGTTTGCCACGAGCCGGATACAGGCATCCTCGCTGGTGCACTGGTCTGCCTTCTGCGCAAGGCCCGGGTGGCTGCGGACGGCATTTGCCAGATCCTCATAATCGGCTGCCGGAACGAATTTCTGGAGCGCTTTCCGGAGCTTTTCCTCGGAGTCGAACTTGTCCTTGCGGAAGTTTTCTATCCGCTTGAGACACTTGTCAGGGTAGATGCATTTGGCGGCGATCTGGGCCGCGTCAGCTCCCTGCTTGATCTCCGCCATGAGTGCATCGACATTTGCGGGGACCATATTGTTTTCTATCGCAGCCACAACCGCGTCTTCGGCACCGGGTTTTCTTGGGTCGATGATCCGCTTCCGGGCGAGTTCGATGTATTCATCCGCGAAGATATAACGGAGGAAAAAGGCTTCAGCTGCCACCCTGTCCGGCTCGGTGAATTTCAGGTCAGCATCGGCATAGGTTTTCGTCGTTTCCTTGAGGACGCGGAAATACTGTTTCACTTCCTTTTCGGAGAGTGTGGGAAGCCCCGGCAGCTCGACAATGGCTGTCCGGATCGTGATGGTGGACGAGAGATCAAGCGGCTTCAGGTCGGGAAGCCGCTCCGATTTCCAGCCCCGGCCAGTGCAGGCGGCAAGCAGTATTATGAGGGCCGCTACAGTAATTCCCGCGGCACTGCGGGGGCGGCTTTTGTCATTGTTGCGGTTAGTCCGAAGACGAAACGATTTCCTCAATTTGCTGTCCCTGCCGTTCCAGACGTTTCATGACGAGCACATCGCGGTCGATGAGCTTGCCGAAATCGAGCCGCTCTCCCTTTTTCGTGAGCAGCAACGTCCGTAATACCAGTTCATATACCTGTACATTGTAGAGAACCGCCAGATGGCCGATCTTTTTTAGGAGAATGTTCTGGGCCTCCGAATAGGGCATCCGTGCGTAGCTGGCGGGCCACACGAGCGGGTCCACATAACTGTAGAGACTCGTCCAAGTGATGCCCGGCGGAAGGGGTAGCGCATTGAGCTCCTTCAGAAACCGGGAACCGGGGATCATCTGGATGCCGCTCTCGCCGGCGACGGCCGGAAAGCCCGGAATCGTCCGGAGTGCCGTCACACCCACCTTGTGGGCGTAGCCCGCGATGCCGGCGTAGCTTCCCTGGTGCGGGGTAGCGAGAGTCACGACCTTCGAGATCTTTTTCGTGATGCCCAGCTTCTGGGTCATGTACCTTGCCACGAGCCCTCCCTGGGAGTGGCCGACAAGATAAACCTCCTCGGCATCAGTGTTTCTAAGGACGTATTCGAAAATCCGGGCCTCATGTTCCGCCGAGCGGCGGATGTCCTGCGAATAGGGTTGGTAACCGCCAGAGATGGCAAAAACGTCGAAAAGGGGGCTTTCCAGGAAATCTTCCAGCCGCTCGAATCCCGCGCGGGTCTGGAAATAACCATGATAAAGGAATGCGATCCGCTTCTGGCCCCGGTACGCCTTCAGGCGGTTTTTCAGATATTTCTCGCCGAAGATGAACCGTTCGGTGAGTGCGACGGCATGGTCCACGACATTTTTCGAAATGTAATAACCTTCGCCGATGGTGCTGAGAAGCATCCGGAGATTGGACAGCATCGGGCGCTGGTGGGTAAGCGGATTGACATCTTCGTTGGTGACCTGGACTTCGAACTGGATCAAGCGTGGCTCCCGTTCCGTAAATTCCGCAGCGGTTTCAGCCGCTACGGAGATCCTTGCCATCTGTGTACCGCTTTAATTGTGGCACTGTGCGTTAATTGCGGCAAACCAAATCTCTTCAGGTGCACCGCAAAAATGTTCAGCAGGCTCATAAAACAGGAATTTTGGAGGCAGCAGGAAGATTATTTCGGAATGCCGCAATGCGCCTTGAATGACGCGCTGTGAAT
>CAZSFB010000208.1:0-3157 GCA_964606035.1 uncultured bacterium
ACGAACGGGGTTTCCGACGAAATCGACAAATACTCGCTCGGCACACCGCGGCACTTTCAGATTGATATGACGTATGCGGGTTTCGTCGATGGTCACGCGGCCTACTGTGCGTATGGTGCCCCCGATATTTCCGCGTATTGCCTCGACTGTCTTCAAGCCAATGAGTTGCTGGCGTCCCGGATCGATATTTACGGTAGCGAGTCCTTCAACCGAAGACACGGATCCGCTTACTTCGTCCTCATACACGGGCACGTAGTCCATTCCCATTTCATCTTTGCGAGGTGCAGGAGCGGTCTGCTTAGGATCCATCGGCGACCGGTAGTACAATATTTTCCGTTCGCCCGCCGAACCTCCTTTGGATGTATTCCCCGAATTGACCTTAACCAGCTTCATCCCGCAGATCGGGCATTCGCCTGGATGGTCCTGGGTGATCGTCGGGTGCATTGGGCATTGGTAAAGCTCTGCCGCGTCTGCCTTGGCTTGTTCGTTACCGTGTGCAGCCACGGAACCGCGCGTTGCGTAATATGCGCCAAACCCGGCAGCACTGGCACTCAGCAATACCGATATAAATAGTGCCGCAAGTCCTACGTGCCTGCCGCTGGCCGGAATATCGCGATTCGAGGTCTCTTGCGTCATAATATTCTCCACACTCACATCTTCGAATTTGAAGGTGACGATTCGGGTGCTGCGTCGCTTGCTCCGGCTGTGCTTTTCGGCATGCTGGCGGAGCCACTGCTACTCATACGTGCGCCTGAAAGCGTTGCATTGCCCATGCCTCCGCCTCCAGGTGACAGGACGACCGGGTCCATAGAAATTTCAGCGGATGCGATCGCGAGCCGGTGCGCTTCGGCAAGTGCCTGGAGGTAGCCGTCCTGATCGTTGATGTAACCGATATTCGCCTCGAGTACTGCCGCAAACGGTACCCGTCCGACACGATACTGTGAAAGCGTTGTTTCCGCAGTGGCCTTTGACTGAACAAGCAGACCTTCGTCGTATAGTCGTATCGTGTCGAGGAGCGCCGCAAAGGCGGTTCGCCGTTCCCGAATACGCAACCGCAAAACCTGTTCGGCCGCCTCGATATTCTTCTGGCCCGACAGCACCCGCGCTTCAATCTCGGCAACTGCCCGGCTTTGCTTTCGCTCCGCATATAACGGCACGCTGAACGCCAGTCCGGCTTGCCACATCGTCGGGAACTGACCGCCTCTGGGCATGATTCCTGCTATCACGGCAACGTCGGGGTAATAGCCTTTACGGGCGAGGGCTACGGATTTTTCTGCTTGTGAAACGCCGAGATGAGCGGCAGAGATTTCCGGACTACGTGCAAGAGATTCCCTTAGCACAGCTTCACCATCACCCAGTTCCGGTTTGCCAAAACTGCTGAGCGTCGTCGAGGTATTGATCGGTTCGTCTAGCGGGTGCGCGCGAAACCGGTTCAATGTTTGAAGACTGGTGTATTCTTCCGCGAGCAAAAACCATCTTCGCTGTTTAATCCGGTTTAATTCGAGTTGAGAACGCAACACATCTGATTGCGCCCCTTCGCCTGTCTCGTACCGGACACGCGCAATGTCCGATGATTTTTGCCAAATCGATTCAAGCTGATCGAGAAGACTTACTTTATCCCGTGCTAAAAGGAGGTCGAGGTAAGTCCGCCGGACATCGGCTTCAGTGCTAAGCCGTACGCGTTCGACCACCGCGTCCGCTTGGCGGGCTCCGAAACTGGCGATATCAGTGCGAAGATCGCGTTTACCAGGCCAAGGGAAAGCTTGGGTTCCCATTATCGTGACGAAACTGGTTTCCATTTTCCCGACCTGTATTCGGCTAAATCCATCATTTTGTATCCCCACCTGAATCATCGGATCGGACAGCGCACCCGCCTGCTGAACTCTCTCCCGCTCTGCGCTCGCTGCCGCGCGTGTACTTGCCAGTTCCGGGCGAACGGAAAGGGTTTCACTAATCAGATTCGCCAGTACCTGATCGGTCGGAAGTGCGAATAACCCTGAGTCGGATGGCGGTTCCGATTGCGAAACGCCGGTTTTCGGTAGCGGAGCTGGCGAGGAGGTTTGGGCGAATGCATTGCCAAATAGTAATGAACAGCAGGAAAGACCGACGAACATAACGAACGGGAGCCGGCGATAGGCAGATAATGAAATCGATCTCATGATGAACTCCGTCGGGTTGATATGGGGTTGGCTATCATGGAATTAGTCCATGATAGCGTAAAACATGGTCGCGCTCCCGCTTCCATTTTTCCGGAAAAGCATTCACGCATTTTTCGCAGCACTGATTGAATATCAGGGTTTTCCCTTTGAACAGAGGATAATCTCCGTCATATTCGACGCGGCTGGAATATTTTCCGACCTCGTGCTTGAGCAGTGCTGAATGGCTGACAGCGCAAAGTTGGTTGTTGACGTAAACCATCTCGTCGTCAATGACGTAAGGGGCGTGTTCCCCAACTCCAGTCTCCTCGGATGCTTCGGTTCGTGCGTCATAGCTACGAGCCCGTGAAGCGACATGCAGTACATATATTTCGACCGCACCGATAATTACCAACGTGACGGCACACGCGATCAGAAACCTACGAACCCTGATATCGCGTTCTTTGACGCTGACTTTGTGCCTTCTCATGGAAGGTGCTCCTCATTCAAAGAGGTTTAATCGTCCGGAGCGGGTTTTGCCTTTCAGTGGTCATGACCGGAATGAGTATGTTGTTCTGTTTCGTGGTCATGTTTCTCTGGATGATCGCGAGGGGTGGTCTCTGGGTCTTCGTCGTTGCCAGCGTGATCCTTATGTTCATGCTTCCCCACTTCAGCAGGCGCGGCGCCGTTCGAGACGGCTTCACGGCCATCGACGTCAGCATTCTCGGATGTTTCCGGCAGGTGGCCGGACGACATCCTGGCAGCCGGACTTTGCGGACTTGCCTCAAAGACCTTACCGACACCAGCGCCGTGGCCGTAGACCAATATCGCTCCTAGGTGTCCGGCTCGGATGACGATTGCTGTGGATAAACCCAGTAAAACTACGATGACTGAAAGAACGGGAATCAGAAAGCGGTTTTTCCGCCGAGCCCAAAGCGCTCCAACACTTGCGGCAAATGCCAACATCGCGATCGGGAAGGCCCAGGTGGCGGCGGCTTCGTGTGCACCAATTGCAATGCCAG
>CAZSFB010000208.1:3167-5715 GCA_964606035.1 uncultured bacterium
CGCCTGATGAATGCACGCTCTGCTCGGCGAACCATGTAAAAACCACAGCAATGAACGTGCCGGAAACGAGCAGATAGAGCCATTCGTCTGTTGTACGTACCAGAGCTGTAATCGCGACCACCGTCATTAATGGTAGTAGCACCAGCGGCACATGAACCCAGAATGGGTGGAAATTTCCGATCGCGAGCGCGAAAGAAGAAAGGTGCGCTTCGTCGCCGTGCGCGTAGGCAACGCCAGTTACCGCAAAAGCAAAGCATAAAACCGTGATGATATATTTCGACATAAGTCTCCCATAAGAACTGAGGAAAGCCCAAGATTGAGGCAAAATCCGGTCCAGACGGCAATACGCAACGGCCGAGTACACGGTTCCGTTACGCTCCGAAGCCGGATTGGCTAAATACGGATTACGACAGTTGTTATTGGGGGAGATGAGGACGAAAAAGGGACAAAGCGACGAGGCAAATTCGACAGGTAGACAGTATCAATTATTGCTACCGACAGATTCGCTACATATCCAACTGGAGGAAACGACACAGGGCGGCCAGTTTCAAGTTCGACTTGTATCGCGCTGTTTTGTAACGAACATGCCCGATCATTGCACGGCTTAGGCGATTCCTTTTCGCGCTGATGTTCGCCACCGCAATGTTCGGTATGCTCTCCAAGTGTTCCAGCAGAATTGTATTCGTTCAGTCGGAATTGCACTGGGCCGGCCGCACATTTTGCAGAACAGTAACTGGTGGCACCACTCGTCGCCACAAGCGCTGCGATCATCACAATGACGGCGTTCCGCTTCACAAGGGGAACTTATACCGGCTTCGAGCCGTTTGGTCAATCGCTTGGCGGACCCGCGTTGCCACTTGTCTCGACTGTTGGGGCATCTTAAAGGAGGTTTAGTTTACCCAGAGTAACGGGGAGCGTGACTTTTATGGAAATCCTTCCGGACCCCGAGCCTTTCCAAACAATGATAAGTCATTGGAAGGGAGATACTGGCGGGACCTATCGGTCCTGGTTCCTCTGGGACGAACGGATCAAAAACTTCCGTTCCATTCGCTGCGGAATTCAGGAAGTGGCTCGTGAGATTGAAGCCGGGGAATTCGGAAACCAGTACCGCGACTCTTCCCTGGAAACCGTCGTTTCATCTATCGCAGAGCAGAGGCAAATATTCCGCGGTGCCGATCATGCGTTTCTCTGGAAACCGAAGCTGCGGATTCCCGACATTTACGAAAGCCGGGAGAACCAGTTGGCATTCGGGCGATTCCTGAATACTTGCGTCTGCTGTTCGGCTGAGCCGGCGTTGATTACGGCGATCCACCAACTGGACAGCCAGAAGATCAAAGGACTCGGCCCGGCCGCAGCCAATCTTCTCTATTTTCTTCATCCTACATTAGTCACCCCTTTCAACACGGCAATTGTAAAGGGGTATAACGCCCTTACGGGCGCGAATGTGAAGCTCGGAAACTGGGAAGATTATCTGGCAATGCGGTCCGGTCTGATCCGTATCAACAGCGGTTTCCGAGAGATCCTATCAAACGATTTAGGGGCGATTGCCGGGCTGATGTTCGACATTGGAAGCGGTCGGTACGCTCCGCCGCCGAAACCTGGAGACAGCGAGAGCGCCCGTGCGGCATGGGAAGCCGATCTGGCGAAAGTTCGTGAAGAGACGAAACAGACCAGAAAACTCATGGAGACGGCTCAAGAAAGTGACCGCTCACATACAGAAGTCCAGGGGTGGCTCCGCGATTTGGGCCGAGCACTCGGGTTTCAAGTCTGGGTGGCCTCCAACGACCGGAACAGGTTATTCGGAAGCGGTCGCCTTGCCGACGGATGTCTCGATTGCTTCCCGGAATCCGCAGCCGGTCCGGACACGGCTGACACCGTTCGCCTGATCGATGTCCTGTGGTTCGATGCGGCCGCCGATCATGTCATCGCGGCTTTCGAGGTCGAACATACAACCTCCATTTATT
This sequence comes from uncultured bacterium, assembly GCA_964606035.1. Lineage (GTDB taxonomy): Bacteria > JAGRBM01 > JAGRBM01 > JAGRBM01 > JAHCIT01 > CAZMGV01. Next base: position 5,132 of record CAZSFB010000208.1, read on the forward strand.
CCGGAATCGTCCGGCTGCTGGATCTGGCGATTGGCGCCCCCCGGACGGTCGAGGGGCTCTTTCTCGTGGCTCCCGATGACAGAGAAGACGATGTACGGGCGCAGCTTGCCCGGCCTGCATTCCGGCATGTCAAAGAACTGAACGTCAGTTACCTGCCGTATGGAGAACTGGCGAATCACCGTGAATCGATGGGACGTTTCGGAGAGGGATTGAAAGCCGTCAAATCCATTGCACGCAGATTGACCTGACTGGGAACGCTATTCCCAGCTATCTCCATCCGTAACCTGCCGGCCACAGCTTATCGGAATGGCTAAATCCTGGAGGCACGGCTCGTACGATCCATCTAGTTATGACACTTGCTTACATTTCCGCATCGCCGCCTCATCTGAAATGTCTTAAATATCAACAGGTTATCATGTCTATATATTAATAGAACAAGCCACCTGATCTTTGTCATAGCGAAACCTATCCATTCGAATGATGATTTCGAAGAGTGATATGCGCCGCATCTTTATCGCCAGTCTCCTCGTCCTTCTGAACGCCGTATCCGTCTATGGTGCGGTTTGCAGGACGGATTGCGCGAA
>CAZSFB010000209.1:0-5708 GCA_964606035.1 uncultured bacterium
TACGTGCCGGAACAGGACGAACAGCTTGGCCGGGAAACACTCGCACGTGCTGAAAATGCAGCAAGGATTGTCTCTGAACGGTTCGGCTGGCGGCCGTCCCGCCCGATCCGGCTCGTCATGAATGATGTGAGCGACGAACCCAATGGCTTCGCCATTCCGTTCCCCTATCCGCAGATCCAGATATTCATCACCGCCCCACGCGAGGGGGAGTTCCTGGCCGACTACGACGACTGGCTGGATATGCTGATCCGCCACGAGCTGACCCACATACACCATCTGGATCGCGTGGAAGGCTGGGCCGCCATACCCCGGTATATCTTCGGCAACGCTCCTGGCTTTGGGTCACCCGGCGCCTCCGTGCCCATTTTTCTCATCGAGGGTCTCGCCGTCTGGCAGGAGACCCATCCCGATTCCGCCAACAAGGGGAGGGTGGGCAGAAATCATGATGCCGCCGTACGGGGCCTCTTGAGGACTGCCGCTCTGGAAGAAGCCTTGCCAGCTCCAGACGAGGTATCGGTTCTGGGCGTTCCATATCCAGGCGGGCTCGGCCCCTACCTTTACGGGGCTGCGTTCATGGATTTTCTGGAACGCCGGTGCGCTGGCGGCACACTCAACGAAATCGTCAGGAAACATTCCCGGAAGCTAATCCCGTTTCTTATCCAGCAGTCCATTTCCGATGCCTGTGGGCACCCGTTTTATGATCTCTGGAACGAGTGGCAGGCCGGATTGAGACAGGAGGCGATTGAGGAACAGGCAAAACTCACCCGCCCGGCTCCGGCCCCCCTGTTCAGGAATCGTAGCCACATAACTTCGTTGCAATGGATCCGGGACGGCCTGTTGGTCCGCGCTATTGACCCTGACATAGGAGCACGGACTTTTCTGCTTGATCCTGATACAGGAGCCCCGGTCGAGCAGGAATCCTCCAGCAAGAGAACTCCATTGGCCAGACGAGGGCTGGTTGAGCCGCCCGCCGGCAATGATGTCTGGCTGATCGAGAAGGCCAGCACCCCGCGACCGGGAGTGCATTTTACCGGAATACACCGTTGGAAAGGTGGCGAAACCCTCCCGTTCAACGGAGGACTCAGAGGATTTGATGCTGGCGTCCATCCGGATGGAACAAGGTGGGTATTTGTTCGAAACCGTCCACCGGTAACGGAGCTTCTCCTGGGCGACGGAGAACAGGAACCAACAGTAGTGCGGCCTGCAATAGCAGGAATCTCATGGTCATCACCCAGATTTTCCCCGGATGGAAATCACATCATCGTGGCCCGGAGAAAAGATGGTGAAGTAAAACTTGTCGTACTGTCTGCCGGAGAGGGTTATCCGGAAGTCCTGACTTTTGGCTTTCCCGGACAACGGAACATCTATCCGCGTCCTCTTCCTGATGGACGAGTGATTTTCGCCAGCGACCTGGGTGGGATCTACAACCTGTTCGTTTTCGATCCCGCCGACAATTCCTATCTGCAACTTACCGACCTGCTCGGCGGGGCATTTGATCCCGCATTATCGCCGGACGGAACCCGCGTCGGCTACCGCTCGTTCATGGCAAGGGGGCAGGGTGTCGCAACGGTTTCAGTTTCAGAAGCATTTCCCGTCCGGTTCCCGCTTCCCGCCACGACGGAGTCTGCCAGGACATTTGAACCACCGGTTCCAGCGCCGGCAGAAAAGCAGGATTACTCCCCGTGGGGCATGTATCTTCCACGGTTCTGGCTGCCCATATATGCACAGGCTCCAAACGATTTCTTGCTGGGCGCTTTTACCGGAGGCCAGGACGTGCTCCGCAGAGGATTCTGGAGCTCGTCTGTTTATTGGGGGTTCAACAGCGAAACGCCGCGGGCCTTTGTAACCGTGGGCGGTCATCGCATCAATTCGCTCTGGGGGCGTCCACTGCCGTTCGTGCAGTTTTCCAGAAATCTGGTTTCATTCGGCCGGACTGAAGTGGCCCGGATCGATACGGCTGGAAACGCCATGCCGGAGATTCGCGACCTCTGGAATGACCGAATTCGGGTTGCTGCCGGTTTCACGACAGATGCGGCCCTGACGATCGCCCAGCTTCCTTTCGTTGAAGATTCACGACAGGGGCTCGCCCTGTCAGCCACCACTTTCTATGAGAGACGCCGGGATCTGGATGGCGCACTCACTGCACTGGTGGCGACCAGGCCCGGGCTCGATATCAGCACATTCAGGGCACTCAATCTGGTGGGTGCCCGTGTGGTCGCTGAATATTCATGGCTTCGTTATGCCCAGACCAGTCTGGGGCCCCGGATGGGACTTGCCATCTCGGCTGGTGCTGAAGGCCTCCTGAAGGAAGCAGGTTCGGACCGCACTGGAGCCAACATTTCCGGAGACATCAGGGGGTACCTGCCTGTGCCCTACCTGCCGCGCCAGACCATCGCACTCAGAGCGGCGGCCGGTACGACGTTCAAGCGCAGGATCATGGTCAGCACCTATACGCTGGGAGGTGCGATTGGCGAGGGCCCGGCCATACTCTCGAGCGGCCAGATCCCGCTTCTGCGCGGTTACCCGGACAGCGCCTTCGGTGGAGATAATATTCTGGCCTTTAATGCTGAATACCGTTTAAACCTCCTGTCAGTTCATCGCGGTCTGTGGTTATTGCCGTTGCATCTTGACCAGGTGGGGCTCGTCGGGTTTTTCGATGCCGGTCAGACATGGAATGACCGATTTGAATCAGCCGCATTCCGGAAGGGGGCAGGGGGAGAAACATGGTTCGAGGGGAGGGTGTTGTATTATCTCCCCATGCGACTCCGGCTGTCACTGGCCAGGGGGCTGGATTCAGGCGGTGGCACCGAGGCCCGGGTTATTCTTGGTTCAACCTTCTAGCTACATAAGAAGAGCGGGGCTGTGTGGTTAAGAAGGATTAAAGGCTAAATCAAAAACAGTTGAACTGGCCCGGCACTTCCGAATAAGAACAACGCCGCTTCGGCAACAACTGGGAAGTGACATCCAGAAAAGGGAATTGAACGTGACAGAAGCCAAAACTGCAACAAAATTAGCCGGATCTGATCTCAGCCTCTCCGATCAGATCATGATCTGGTTTGAAAAAAACTTCGCTGTTACCGTGGGTATTCTTGTCGGAATCGTGACCCTGACACTTGGCTGGATCGTCTACCAGAAAGTTTCCGTTTCCATGGAACGGTCGGGATTCACCAAGGTTGATGAACTGACCGCGATTTATCACCGTCCGGTTGGCGCTGAAGGGGGCGGATTCGCCACCCTTGAAGAGTTGCAGAAAAACGCACAGGCGGGGGCTGACGCCAAACGGTTCGAAACCCGCAAGGCACGGGCCGAGGCATTGATTCAGAAGTCCGGCCCCGAAAAGGCACCCAAGGCTTCCGGCCCAGAACTGGTCCTCGGCTTTTACCGGGGCTTTGCCCAGTCGGATGCAGGAAACCAGGAGGCTGCCGAGAAGACCTTCCAGCAGGTCGAAGCGGCGAAACCGGTCTGGGCTCCCGTGGCCCGCCTCGCGGCCTACAACCGGGCTGCGGCACTTTCAGAGGCCGGAAAGTTCGAAGAGGCCGCCACGGCTTTCCGGGCAGCATCCCGGGATGCCACCGACGACATTCTGCGTAACCAGTCGCTGCTTCAGGCAGCATATAACTACCGGGCCGCGGGCAACGTGGCCGAGGCTCTGTCCGTACTTGAGCAGCTCAGGGAAATCGATGCCACATATGCCGAGCAGAACGGTGCGCCGCTCATGATTGATGAGCTTAACTCCGCGAAGAAGTAGGAAAGTCCGGACAGCTTGTGACACTTCGCCACCGCTACCTTGTAGCCATGCTGGCCGTCTCTTGCCTGGTGGCGATTACGGCTTGCGCGGCAAAGGAAAGCCTTTTCGGGGTCAGTTACGAGAGCGGCTGGGAAGACCGCTACCAGATAGACCTGCTATGGACCGCGCAGCTCATTACTGACGAGGGGTTGCAGGTCGTGGATTCATGGAAGGGCACTGTCCCGGTGGACTTCCGCTATCGCTGGCACCCGGCTGGTGAACTGGCCGCGCCCCTGATTACCGATACCCAGCTTTTTGCCGGAAGCTCGAGGGGATCCATTCGCGCCTTTTCAGTGGAGTCAGGCAGCGAAATCTGGTCCATCTCTCCGGGTCTAGGGCCCATTGCCGGACAGCCCGGAGTTACTGAGAAAGAGCTGATTGCCGGAACATTGAATGGCTGGGTCCTCGGGCTGAACCGTGAGACCGGGGCCGAGTTGTGGCGGTTCCAGATCAACGCTCCTATCGGTTCGCGGATTACAGTTGTCGAAAACCGGGCCGTGGTACCAGTTGTGGATGGATCCCTGTACGCGTTTGATCCGCCAACGGGCACTGTTTTGTGGAATATACCCGGTGAAAATGCCCCCGAGGGGCGGCCATTTCTCCAGGGAGCTGCCGGAATCACGGTGACAGGGTTTGACCGTGCGGCATACGGACGATGGGACTCCCATATCATCGGAATCCAGCCGTCGACCGGGAAAATCCTCTGGATGCGGGAAACTGCCCGTCGGGGTGCGGCCAGTCGCGGTATCGACATTCTGGATACTGATTCTGTTCTCTCCAGCCGGCTTGGAGCCGTATTCTTCACCGTGGCGAGCCGTTCAGTCGGCAGGATCCGTGACGACGATGGCATTGTGATCTGGCAGAAGGATTTCAAGGCTGTTGGTGGGACCGCAGTTGATACCGATACGGGTGTCGTGGTTGCCGGGAATCAGGACGGAGAACTCCGTGCATGGTCGCCGGAGGGCCTCGAAAAGTGGGTGGCCGAACCTTTCACGTTCCGGCCATGCGGCGGATTGGATTACTTTTTCATGGTCTTCACCTGGAGCCTGGATTGTAATCAGACTCCAGAGGGATTGTTTGGACAGCCAGTCGCTGTCCAGGGGCTTTTCGCGGCCGCCCGAAGCGATGGGCTCATCCGGTTCTACGATCCAGCGACAGGGCAACGGGTGGCCAGCCGCGAAGCCCGTCGTGGAATATGGGCTCCTCTGGGAGTGGATACCGACGGGGGACTGGTTGCAGTGGTTGATAACAAGGGAACTCTTTATACATTTCGAGTCCTTCGCCGCTAATTGCCGCTTGCCACAATTCCAACCAATTTATATTATGTCAAATTTTATAAGTAACTGATATTGCTAGCGTTATAACGGAAATGCCCCCTGATTTGGGGGCATTCCTGTCATTCAGATATACACACTTGGAATATCAGCGATTCATCGACTGAATGAACTGGTCGTTATCCTTGGTCCCATCCAGCTTTTCTATAATGAATTCCATTGCGTCGACCGGGTTTAGAGGAGATAGGACCTTTCTCAGCATCCATATCTTCTGGATCAGGTCCTTACGAAGAATCAGTTCTTCCTTGCGGGTACCGGACTTGAGAATGTCGATTGCCGGGAAGATACGCTTGTCAGCCAGCTTGCGGTCCAGAACCACTTCCATATTGCCGGTGCCCTTGAACTCCTCGAAGATCACTTCATCCATCCGGGAGCCCGTGTCGATAAGCGCTGTAGCAATAATCGTAAGCGATCCACCCTCTTCCACATTCCTGGCAGCCCCAAAGAACCGCTTCGGTTTATGCAGTGCATTAGAATCCACACCGCCGGAGAGAATCTTTCCGGACGGCGGTACCACTGTATTATAGGCACGGGCCAAGCGCGTGATGGAATCCAGCAGAATGACGACGTCCTTGCCGTGTTCCACC
>CAZSFB010000210.1:0-5700 GCA_964606035.1 uncultured bacterium
ACTTATTGTCAGAGCCATCAACCACTTCGCAGAAATACCGATCCAGTTGGGCAACCTGTAAAAGCAGGTGAACGACCCAGTAAAGTTTCATTGACCGCTGAAAACGGCTGTGTTATCCAAGCCAAACCTTCGTGAAATCACTGGTTTATTGGGGGATTTTGCGCTTCTGCCGACCTATCATCAAGTGAATCTGGCCATATAGCCAGGAACATTGATGGTCAGCTGAAACGTCCACTCACCAGAGCGAAAACGAAGATCCCATTCCTGCGGCGTTTTGCGTCGGCTGGATGGAGCGGGGAACGGGCGGCTTTGATCGAGATCCGTAACATCAGCAAAAGCTTTGGGGAGCAAAAGCTTCTCGATAACGTCAGCCTGACCGTTAACCATGGCGAAACCGTCGTCATGATTGGCCCGTCAGGGCACGGCAAGAGCGTTCTCCTGAAGATCTGTGCTGGGCTGATCGAGCCGGATTCGGGAGAAGTCCTCATCGGCGGCAAGTCCATTACCACCGCCAAAGGTCCCATTCTGGACGATATCCGCAGGCGGATGGGTATGCTGTTCCAGAACTATGCGCTTTTTGATTCGATGAATGTCTTCGATAATCTGGCGTTTCCACTCAGGACTAACGACAATCTACCGGAGTCCGAGATCGAAAAGCGGGTCATGCACAACCTCTCGCTCGTCAAGCTTTCCCATGCGGCCACGCTCCGCATCGGCGAGCTTTCCGGTGGCATGAAAAAACGCGTGGGTATTGCCCGTGCGTGGATCCGCAGCCCGGATATCATCCTTTACGACGAACCGACTGCTGGGCTCGACCCAGTCACCGGCGAACGGATCAATACCTATCTGAAAGAGTTCTCGCGGAACAGCAAGGTTACGGCTCTCGTAGTCACCCAGGAAATGCTGTCGGCCTTTTCGGTCGCAACCCGACTGGCCTTCGTCTACAACGGCAAGATCATGCAATGCGACACGCCCGATGCCATGAAGGCGTCCAGGATCCCCGAGGTCAGCCAGTTCATCAACGGCCACCGGGAAGGACCGCTCACGAATATCGGAGTCGTGAAGCGGCGGGAGACGATGTGAGCATTGTCTTCAAGAACCTCTGGAAGAGCTTCGGGCCCAAAACGGTTCTCAAGGGAATCAATCTTGAGATCCATGAGGGCGAAACCCTGTTCATCATCGGGGGCTCCGGCACCGGGAAATCGGTCACGATCAAGCATCTGGTTGGCCTGCTCCGCAAGGACAAAGGCGAAATCTGGGTCGACGGCGAAGAAGTCAGTAACTATTCGGAAGAACAGTTTATGGCCGTCCGGAAGAAATGCGCGATGGTTTTCCAGAACCCCGCGCTCCTGGACTCCCTGTCAATCGGCGAAAACGTCGCATTTTCTCTCAGACGGCACACCACACTCTCGGACAAGGAAATCCGGCATAAGGTGGCCGAAACGCTGGCTCTCGTGAATCTGGAAGGATACGAGAACAAGTCCCCGTCTGAAATCTCTGGCGGTATGCAGAAACGGGTATCGTTGGCACGTTCCATTATTCTTGGTCCGAAATATGTTCTTTATGACGAGCCCACAACAGGGGCTGATCCTGTCACCGCTAACGCCATTAACGACCTGATCAAGGCCATGGCAAAAAAGTTCAAGGTCACCTCAATCGTGGTCTCCCACGACATGGAATCAGTGAAACAAGTGGCCAACCGGGTGGCAATGCTCTACCAGGGGCAGTTCATCTGTGATGAATCACCCGAGAACCTTTGGAAAAGCCAGAATCCCTATGTCCAGCAGTTTATAAACGGCAGTCCAGATGGCCCGATGGAGTGAAATGCGCAAGAAATGAGTAACGCGGCAGGACAAGTTTCCGAAACCCGGGTCCCGGGTCTTATCCGTAGACCGATTGAGGCTGTCGGGATACTGGTTAACGAGATTGGTGCCGGGATCGCCCAGTTTGGCCTGCTCTGTCTCTTTCTGAAGGAGACGGTCGTCCGGCTGACCAAACCGCCCTACTACCCTGACGTGGTCATGTACCAGATGTACCAGGTGGGTGTTAAGTCGTTGCTGATCGCCGTGCTGGCCGGTTCTTTTGTCGGCGGTATTTTCGCCATCCAGATCAATGACCAATTGATAGATTTCGGTGCCCAGGCATTCCTTGGCGGCATTGCCGTCTCGGTAACCGTCCGCGAAGTCGGTCCGCTCATGATCGCCCTCCTCATTGCCGGACGAATCGGAGCATTTACGGCGGCCGAACTGGGTACTATGAATGTTACCGAACAGATCGATGCGATTCGTTGCCTTGGTACAGACCCCATCAAGTATCTAGTCGTTCCCCGTTTCCTGGCCTGCGTTGTCATGTCTTTTGTGCTGACAGTGGTAGGTATCGTTATCGGTATTCTGGGGTCCGCCGCAGTTGCACAACTGATTTGCGGGGTTTCACCCCTGTTTTATTTCTCCAAGGTCCTGGACATGGTGAAGGTATTCGACTTCGTTAACGGCCTCTGGAAGAGCTTCTTCTTCGGCATCCTGATAGCGACGGTCTGCTGTTACTACGGATTTAATACGCGGGGCGGTGCCGAAGACGTCGGCCGGAACGTGAATACCACGGTTGTCGTTACGGGAATCAGCCTTCTCGGTACCGACTACTTCCTGGCGCTCATCACCCAGTGGGTATACGTGTTCATTACCAAAGTGGGTGAGATCTGAAAATGGGCGCAGGGATATTCACCCCATTTGTAGTAATCTACCAGACGTGCCGGGATGTGGTACGCCTGTATGCAGAAACGGTCTTTTATACTTTTTATCCGCCCTACAGGTTCCGGCCGATCATGGACCAGCTGTACTGGATCGGCGTCAACTCCACTTCGATTGTACTATCGACGATCGCCTTTGTGGGCATGATTTCGATTGTAGAGCTGGCTTTCCAGATGGATACGGTGCTCCATACGACCGAATTCGTTCCAGGATTTGCCACTGTGCTGATCCTGCGCGAATTCGCGAGTGTGATACCCGCAGCCATGATGGCTGGCAAGGTCGGAGCTGGTATCACGGCCGAAGTCGGCACCATGCAGCTCACTGAGCAGATCGATGCCTTGAAGCTCATCTCCATCAACCCGGTGAAGCATATTGTCGTCCCCCGGTTTGTGGCTACTGTGCTCAGCCTGATGATGCTTTCATGTGTGGCTGCAGTAGTTGCTATCCTGACCGGCATGATTGTGTGCCAGTTGTCTCTCAACATCGACTGGCAACTGTTCATTTCCAATGCCAGAAACTTCGTTAAACCGATAGATCTCGGAGTGAACGTCTTCAAGGCGTTCATTTTTGGCCAGATCATCCCGATTATTGCATCCTATTATGGCTTCCGGACAACCGGTGGTGCCGAAGGGGTGGGCATTGCCTGTACCAAGTCGGTTGTGTACTCAGGACTTATAATTGTAATTCTGGACTTCTTCATCACCTGGGTGGTGTCGGCATATATCCTGTAGAACTGGGCTTTAAAGCGGTGTATACAGAAAATCCTGAAGGGAAAGAGGCGTTTACGGAATGAGCAGGGAATTCAAGGTTGGCATTCTCGTGGTCGGAGCCATTGTCGCTGCGATCGGTTTTATTGCCGTGCTGAAGGGCATTGGGATCGGTCCACGCGCATCATACCGGCTGAAGGTAGGGTACAATTTCGCCGGCGGCCTGACCGTCGGGTCCCCGGTCCGGGTATCCGGCGTGAAAGTCGGCAAGGTCCGCTCAGTGGAATTCGTTGGCGAAGATCCATCGATTCCTTATCATGTCATCGTGAGCGTCGATATCGACGCCAAGGCCCGGCCTTCGGTCCGCAAGAATTCGAAATTCCTGATCAACATGGCTGGTATTATCGGTGAACGATACCTTGAGATCACCCCCGGCTCGAAGGACTCCGAATCGTGGGAACCCGGCACACTCGTCCCTGGTGTCGACCCGCCCCGCCTCGATCAGCTGATTTCCCAGGGCTACGCCGTGATGGGTGAAGTTCTCGACATTGTCGAAAAGAACCGTCCACGCATCGAGCGTATGATCGCCGCGATCGATGCATTCCTCGGCAGCTTTGATGAGGAGCAAATGAAGGATGTCAGTCAGCTGATTGGCAATCTTTCCAATCTGGTCAAAGTACTTAATCAGCATGTCCCGGATATGATGAAGGACCTGAAACCCGTTCTGAAGGCTGCACCTGGCATGATCAACGACATCCGGCCCGTACTTAAGGATGCTGGTCCGCTGGTTCGGAACGCGAATGCCGTCATGATGGACCTGCGGCCTATCCTCGGCGATGCCCGGCCGATGGTCGTCGCGGCCCGTGAGTCACTCGAAAAGCTCATGAAAATCATGCACGACCTCGAGAAATACAACAAGGCCAATGACACCAGCGTGTCCAGCCTGATCAAGCAGGTGATCCGAATTGTACAGAACATGGACGGCCTGATCGCCGGTGGAAACACGGTTGTAAACAACCTGGCGTTCGCGGACGAGCAGTGGATCCGTTACTTCCTCCAGGAAGAAGGCCTGAAAGTTTATGCGAGCCTCGGCAGCCCGAATCCGAAATATTACGTTCCGCCGCCACCGCCGCCAAACATCAAACGTCAGCCACCCCCGCCGGTTCAGCCTGCGCCAACACCGGCCACACAGGGAACGACCACCACACCTGAAGTGGAGCAGAAAGTCAGGCAATAAGGTCACATAGTCCTGATTGCAGGTGAAGGGCGGTCCAATGGCCGCCCTTCACATTTGTATGCATTCCCCTGACCGCAATGAGAGAGCGTGTTATAATTACGCACGGTGATTGATCTCCATACCCATTCAACGGCATCAGACGGTACGCTTTCCCCGGCAGCCCTGGTTAGGGCTGCATATCGGGCAGGAGTGCGCCTGCTTGCCCTGAGCGATCATGATACTTTTGACGGCATTGTAGAGGCCCGCGAAACCGCCCGCGATTTGGGTATCTGCCTCCTCCCAGCGGTTGAAGTCACGACGACCCTTTGCGGACGTACCTGCCACATTCTCGCCTATTTTCAGGATTTTGGACTCGTGCAACGAACAGCCGCCCGGCTTGAAGAACTGCGGCGCGTCCGTGAAAACCGGCTGGTTGAAACCTGCGAGCGGCTCCGGAAATTGGGTGTGGATATACTGCCGGGAGATGTACGAAAAGTTGCTGGAAGAGCGGCCATTCACCGGCCACACATTGCAAGAGCCCTGATGCAGCAGGGATTTGTCACCTCCACCGAGGAGGCATTCAGGAGGTTTCTCAGGGATGGCGGTCCGGCCCATGTTAAGTTCGACTCTCCTGACTCCCGCGAGGAGATCTGGCGGCTTCGGGAGGAAGGGGCTTACACCAGCCTCGCCCATGCAGCTCTCGACCGCTTCGACGAAACCCATATAAGGACTCTTGCGGCCCAAGGACTGGATGCAGTCGAAGTTTATCACTCGGAACACAGCCCCATAGACCGGCAACGGATGAAAGCCATCTGTGAACGGCTGGATCTTGGAATGACTGGCGGCAGCGATTATCACGGCGATACCGGTTGCCGGTTTTGCGAAGATTCGTCTGACTCCAGAGGGGTTCCGGAAATCATTGGTGAGAATTTTCTCAAGGGTGTAAAGCGTGCAATGGACCTTGCCCCCTCAGTCAGAAAACAGCACGGAGTCCAGTCATGAGCCCCGAACCTGAAACTGATATCATCAT
>CAZSFB010000211.1:0-5654 GCA_964606035.1 uncultured bacterium
AGCATGGCATGACCGGCAGGGCGCCTGCATGAAGTCCTTCGAATAGATCGGCTCATCCCAGTAAACGTGGACTTCAGGATTGTTCGCATGAGCCTCAGCGGAGTTGGTCGCGAGCCCCTGTCCCTGGTGGCAGACCGTACATCCATAGGTCTGGGGCTGGTGGGTGGACAGGAGGTCTCCCGGGTGCTTCGTAAATGGCTGTGCGGCGGACACCATTTCGGTGTTCATCAGTCCCGTATGGCAGGAGGCACACCGGTCGATCCGGTTCAGCTCCGTCAGGAAGTGCTGCTTGAGGCCGGGATCAAAGGGCACTTTGCCTTCGGTCATTTTCGCATACTGGCGCTGATGACTCCGCCACTCCCGGAAATAGTTGTCCTCCAGCGCGGACATGACCGCAAAGACGAGCGTGAAGAGCGAGGCAATCAGCAGGACTGACGAGTAGAAACGGTTTCGCATATTATCCATCCCTCCGTCAGTCAGTGCACCGGCCAGTCGCTTGGCGACCAGTAGAACTGCCAGTTCGGTCCACGGAAATAAACTCCCACAATCGTCAGGACGATGAAGCCGCACAGGAAACAGGTGTAGAGGGCGACTGCGCCCTTGCGGGTGCTCCGGGTCTTCTGCAGGACGGCCAGCGAGTAGCCCGCGTACAGGGCCGTCAGGATCGTGCCGGGGTTGATGATCGTGATGACAATCTGCGGAATGTCCGGCTTCCACTGGCGGAGCCAGCCGAATCTGACAGTGAACGCGACCAGCGCGGTGACGGTAATGAGGCCGAAGGCGAGCGAGGCATAGAACACCGCCTTCTCCCGCCCCTCATCCAGCCAGGTTCCGGAAGTCCCCTTCTCGCGGTCGAGGAACGGCACAAGTGCGAGGCCAACGACAACCAGCATGGGTATCATCATCCCGCCCGCGAAGGCGGAGTAGCTCACGAGTTCCTGAAGGCCCAGGAAATACCACGGCGCCTTGGCGGGGTTTTCCGGGATCACGGGATTGGCAAGCTCCTTGAGCGGCGCATCGAAGAAATAGCTGAGCACACAGGTGATGGCGATGATGACCATCGCGGCCGCGAGTTCCGCGCGGAACGCATGGGGAAATGTCGCAACCGTGCCTTCCGGCGCACGGTCCACCGCCGGTGTCTTGCCCTTGACGACCGCCATCAGGCCATAGGTCTTGGAAAGCGGGAACGCGGCCTTGCCAGTCACGCCGGGATCTCCGGCCTTTGTGGCACTGTCCGGCCGGGAGAGGCCGCCGTCCTTGCGGATGCGCCAGAAGTGAAGGCCAGCGAGCGCGAATGCGGCCACCGGCAGAATGATCACATGGAGAAGATAGAAGCGGGTCAGCGCACCCTGGCCGACGATGTCGCCTCCCAGCAACAGCTCCTTCTGCAATCCGCCGATGTCGAACCTTTCGGTGATCCCCAGGGCATCGGTGATTTCCCGCGGGCTCGCTGCAATGTTTGCCCCGATCGTGACGGCCCAGTAGGCGAGCTGGTCCCAGGGGAGCAGGTAGCCTGTAAACGAGAGCCCCAGCGTGATGACGAGCAGGCCCATGCCGATCAGCCAGTTCGCCTCGCGGGGAGGCTTGTAACTGTTGGTATAGAACACCCGGGTCATGTGCAGGAGGACGGTCAGCACCATCAGGTGGGCGGCCCAGCGGTGAATGTTCCGGACGTACTTCCCGGCGCTTGAGACGAAGCTGAGATCCTTCACCGTGGAGTAGGCTTCGGGGACTCCCGGCTGGTAATAGATCATGAGGAATGCGCCGGTCAGGCACAGGGTCAGAAACATGGTGAGGGCCATGATTCCGAGGCCCATTGTAAATGTCGGTCGCAGGCTCCACTGATGGGTCCGGGTGGAATGGATATGAAGGAAGAAGTTCTGGAAAACCGCCCGTGACCGTTCGCGCTCGGAACTCAGGGGCCAGCCGTGCCGGACAATGGCGTTCTTCAGTGACTGTCCAAGGTGCCTGAAATTGTCCGCGAATGCCCGGATTCCCGAGACCTTTTTCTCGAAACTGCTGGCCGGGTCATTCACGGTGTCGTGGCGGACCGGCGGCTCCTGTCCGTGCTCAGCCATGCTCGTACACCTCCCGGAATGTGAACTTTTCCATAGTGATTGATCCTGTCGGGCACCGTTCCGCGCAGAGCGCGCAGCGTATGCACCGGTCCTCGTCCTTGAGAATGGCACTCGTTTCCGCAGCCTGGTCGCCCAGTTCGTCGACCAGTCTCTGGATCTCCGGAGTCCGGTCCAGCTTGGCAATGGAAACGATCTTCAGGCAGTCCTCCGGGCAGACATCGACGCATCCTCCGCACAGGATGCAGAGTGACGAATCGAAAACAGTGTTCACGTCGCAGGAAAGGCACCGGTGGCCCTGGTCGCGTGCGTCCTCAAGGGAAAATGTCCGCTCAACCGGTGACTGCGTGGACCGGAGCCGCTCCGCAACGCTGTGGGCCGGAGGAGTCTGGCGGGTGAGCCGCTCGAAACCGGCCTCACGATAGTAGTGCTCGCAGGGGGTGTGGGAGCTTTCCGTGCGCGTTTTCAGCGGAACCGCATGTCCCAGATCCAGGGCGACCTGCCGGGCCACCTTTTTGCCCGCGGCGACGGCATGAATCGCCAGCTTCGGCCCGTAGGCGGCATCACCGGCAAGATAAATCTTCCGGTTCGCGGTCCGTCCGGTTTCCGCGTCACAGGGAATGTTTCCGCGCTGGTCCTTGGCGAGCCCCTCGATTCCCTCCAGAAGGCCCCAGTCCACTGACTGGCCGATGCAGACCAGAATCGTGTCACATTCGATGACCCTGGAGTCGTTCACGTCGTATTTCGGACTGAACCGGCGGTTCTCGTCCCAGAGCGAGATCACGCGGACCAGCTTGATGCCGGTGACACGTCCGTCCGGGCCGGTCAGCACCTCGGCCGGGCCGTAGCCGTTGTGGCGGATGACCCCTTCCTCCTCGCCTTCGAGGATTTCCACCTGGTCGGCGAGCATCTCCTCCAGCTTTTCAAGACAGGCGAGGTGAACCTCTGCATTGGGTTCGGCCACCTTCCGGGCCAGACGGGTCGCGTCCCGTTCGACATAGACCCGGCGGACTGCCGTCCTGGCGGCGTCATAGGCGACGTTGCCGCCGCCGATCACGACGACCCTGCGGCCAATGTCGGTCTGCTCGCCCAGCGCGACTGAACGGAGGAAATCGACACCGCCGATGACCCCTTTGGCATCGCCGCCGGGGACACGTAGAGGGCGGGGCACCTTCGCGCCGACGGCGACGATTACGGCCGCATGGGTGCCGAGCAGGTTGTCGATGGTGGTATCCTTGCCGACCTCGACTCCGGTGACGAATTCCACGCCCAGCGACCGGATAACGTCTATTTCCGTCTGGATCAGGTGGGGCGGAAGCCGGTAGTCGGGGATTCCGACGGCGAGCATGCCGCCAGCAACCTTTTCCCGCTCATAGACGATACTCTTGACGCCGAAGACCGCCAGGTCATGGGCGGCGGCAAGTCCGGCCGGTCCCGACCCGATGATGGCGACCGACGGAAACGGCTTCAGCGGGTAGCGGACCCGGTTGCGCAGTTCATCCCTGAGCTGGCGGATATCCTCCCGGTCGATATTTTCAGTTGCCTGGGGGCTGTTTGCGATCCAGTCCAGCAGTTCGGTCCGGGTGTGGACGCCCGATTCCGGGCCATAGAGTTCTGTGACGACACGCTTCAGCGGGCGGATAGCCACGGGTGCATCAATCTTGCCTCTCCGGCAGGCGGCCTCGCACGGGGCGCCACAGATCCGGCCGCAGATCGAGGCGAGGGGATTCGGCGCCCGGGCGATCAGATAGGCTGTCTCGAACTCGCCGCGCGCGATGGCCTGTACGTAGGCCCGGGAATCCGTATGCACAGGACAGCCGGACTGGCAGGCGATCAGCTCCTTGTAGTAGCGATCGTTGGGGATTTCGACCCGGTATTTGGGCCCGTCTTCCATAATCTGCCTGCCAGTCCGGTCCTGCTTATTTGGGTTCCACGCCGTCAACGGACAGGTAGGAGAGAATCAGGTCCAGCTGTTCGTCGGTCAGCTCCGGATTCGGCATCCCGTCGGGGTATTTCTTCTTGAGTGCAATGATTTCGGGGTCCGTCTTTGCAACAGCCTCCGGGTCTTTCAGCCACTTTGTCAGCCACTCTTCGCCGCGCTTCTTGTAGATGCCTTTCAGGCCCGGGCCCTTCTCGCCCAGCTCGGCGTCATCCATTACATGGCAGCCCGAGCACTGCTTGCGCTTGAAGGCCTTTTTGCCCTTCTCGTACGTCTCCTTGTCGACCTTGCGGGGAGCGGCGGCCCGGGAGGGTCCGATAGATGCCACCGTGACACCGAGCGAAACTCCGATTCCGAGTGCGATTGCTGTAAACGGGATTTTCCTGAACATGATTTCCTCCATCTGGCTTATTCAGTTTTTCCTGGGCACAACCATCGTAAGTCTTTGCTAGACGATAGTCTTGTTTCCTGGTGCAATGGTTTTCTCCAGGTCCACCACCAGTGCGCCGTCTTCCGCTCTTGAGACTTCCAGCCAGGGCAGGGCCTTCGGGGCCGGGCCGCTGAGCACATTTCCGTTCTGCTCGAAGAGAGAGCCATGACAGGGGCACCGGAAGCCACCCTCCGACTGCAGCACGACACAGCCCAGATGGGTGCAGACAAGGGACATGACATGCAGGCCCTTCTCGTCCCGGGAAACCATCACGTTGTGCTTTGCGATGATCCTGGAGGTCCCTTCTGGAAACTCATTGGGAAAGCCCAGCCGCACCTTTGAGTCCGGTTCGTAATGGACATTGGGCTTGGGCATCCGCAGCAGCCCCAGAAGGCCTGCGAACAGGGCCGTCACGGCCGTTCCCATCGCGGCGGTATCCAGAAAGTCCCGGCGGGTGACCCCCGGACTGGCCGGGTTAGCTGGAGAGTGAGCCATCTTCCCTCCTTCACGTCAGACCGGGGAACCCCCCGTCTGGGTATAACGCTAAGCTGTGCAGGAGGTATTGCTGATGACTACTGTCATAAGTTTTTAAATGATGTTTAATGGATTCCGGGAATCTTGCCGTTGACCCGGAGGTAGACGAGCAGATCGTCTATTTCGCTGTCTGTAATCCCGGTTGCCGGCATGACGGCTTCGTACCGGTCCGAAAGCTCACGGGCATAGCTGTCAGTTTGCCGCATCTGGCCGGGATCTTTCAGCCAGCTGCGCAGCCATCCGGGCTGGCGCCGTTCCATTACCCCGGCAAGATCCGGACATTTCCCGAAATACTCACCGATACCATGGCATGCGTTGCAACCGCGCTTGCGGAAGACCTTTTCGCCGCGGGAGAAGGCCAGGGGGTCAATTTCCACAGCCGCGACGGCTGCCTGGACCGGCTGTGAACTGTCCGGTTTACCGGCAGACGCACAGCCAAAAACCGTTCCTGCTGCCAGACAGGCCGGCAGCAGCATCGAGCGGAGAGGAAGTCTCATCAGGTTCAGTCCGGCCGGTTCCCCAGCAGGCTGGCGATCTCCCCGGCGACCTTGTCGGGATCAAGACCGCCTGAGCGGACAGCCTCCTCAAGGGTTCGTGCGCCGCCGCAGCAGGTATCAATGCCATAGCGTCCGAGAATTCTCAGAACCACAGGATCCTTTTCAACAAGTTCATTGAT
>CAZSFB010000212.1:0-551 GCA_964606035.1 uncultured bacterium
CACGGCATGGCTCACGCAGTGCTGGACGTGGTTGTGCAGTATTTCTTCCTCGACCTTGCGGAGCGCGGCGTGAATAGCCCGGGTCTGGGTGAGGATGTCGATGCAGTACCGGCCTTCCTCGACCATCTTCGTAATGCCCTTCACCTGGCCTTCAATCCGGCGGAGACGGGCGAGCTGTGCGGTGTGGTCTGCGTGATGTGAATGCTTCATGGGCCTATTACTATACCCCCGTATGGTATATGTCAAGGAAGAAATAAAAAGCGAAAGGGCCGCCCGTTACGGGCGGCCCTTTTTTGCCGGAGTTGCCGGGCGTTCAGGACCAGCTGGCCTTGAACTGGCTCTTCTTTACCGCTTCCTGCATCTTGAGGCCCAGGGCCGTGGGATCCCACGGGTCCTTCGAGGTGTTTGCGGCACCCGGTTCACGGATCAGCGTGAGCAGGTCCACCTCGGCACCCTTCACGAGGAAGGTACGGCCGGTGATGTTAGCCGCCTGGTCGGACGCCAGGTACTCGACGATCGGGGAAATATGGTCGGGCTTCAGCTTGGCCATC
>CAZSFB010000212.1:561-5652 GCA_964606035.1 uncultured bacterium
CGGCCATCGGGGCGTTGTCGCCCTTGAACCCGGCAAGGTCCTCGGTGAGGCGGGTGAGCGCCACCGGGCAGATGGCGTTCACGGTGATCCCTGCCTTTTCCCCCTCGCGCCAGAGGCAGTTCATGAATCCCCAGATACCGGCCTTGGCCGCGCCGTAGTTGGTCTGGCCGAAGTTGCCGAAAAGCCCCGACGTGGAACTCGTGAAGATGAGCCGTCCCTTGATCTGCTTCTCAAGGAAGTGCATCCACGCGGCTTTCGCGCAGTAGTAGGTGCCCTTGAGGTGCACGTTCATGACCGGGTCCCACAGCTCGTCGGTCATGTTCTTGAACGACTTGTCGCGGAGGATGCCTGCGTTGCAGACCATCACGTCCAGCTTGCCGAACGACTTTACGGCTGTCTCGACAATGGAGTTCGCACCCTCGGCGGTGGCGACGTTGCCATAGTTGGCCGCGGCCTGGCCGCCCATTGCGCGGATCTCCTCGCAGACCTTCTCGGCCATCGTGGTGCCTGAGCCGGTGCCGTCACGGGAGCCGCCCAGGTCGTTCACGACCACTTGCGCGCCCTCCTTTGCAAACAGGAGCGCATGTGCGCGTCCGATACCGCCGCCCGCGCCGGTAATGGCGACGGTCTTTCCCTTGAGCAGATTCATAATGTGTCTCTCCCTTCCTTCCAGATTGTCTGGGTGCCGGCCCGCAAGACTGATTCGCGAGTCAGGGGCGGAACCCTAGGGCGCGAGGGGCCGCCGGGCAAGGGGATAGGCGGGAAAGGGCCTGGCGATTAATTCCCGTTCAGACTGTTTTCCGTTCCGCCGGTTGCCTTCCCCGGCGGGCTGTGAAAAACAGGACAAATCCCTGATTGATTTCGTCAGGCGGATTCCGTGCGTCCCCAAGCGGATGCCGGCGGAGGCTTCTTTCCCCGTGGCCGAACGCAACCGTTATGAGCACCTGTTTCGCTGGTTTCTCGGCAAGCGGAACTGGGTACTGGCGATCCAGATCATTCTAACCGTGGCGAGCCTTGCCGTGGCCTCCAGCCGGCTCCGGATTGTCACGGAGCTGGAATATTTCTTCCTCCAGGACGACCCGGACCTGGTGGCGTTCCAGGAGCTCCAGAAGAAGTTCGGCGCAGATGAGTTCATCATCTTCTCGCATACCGACGACGACGCGCTGGGCCGCAAGTCCCTGGACTATACCCGGCGGCTCGTGGAGAGCATCAAGAAGGAACCGGGTGTCATCGCGGCACTGTCGGTCTCGACGGCCACGGACCTCGATACCATCGACCTGTCGGGGAGTCATCCCAAGATGGGTGTGCCGCTTGTCCAGCATACGGAGCTGAACGAGACCGAGAAAAGGTATCTTCTAGCCAAGCTGAACGGGAACAATATCTACCGGAATCTGCTCGTTTCAGGCGACCTCAAGACCGCGTTCGTCTACGTCGTGATCGAGGGCCGCGCCGACGACCCAAGCTACCGGCTGGAACTGACGAAACGCATGGAGAAGGCGCTGAAGGAGGCGGGGGATCCGCCGGGCAAGGTCCGCATGGCCGGAACCCCGGTCTACGCGAGCGAACTCTACCGGTCGATCCTGAAAGACCTCGTGCTGCTCACGCCGGTCGTGCTGCTCTTTACCGTGATCGTGCTGATTCTCACGTTCCGGAATGCCATCGGGGTCATGATCACCGCGCTCAGCATGATTGTCTCGACGATCTGGCTGCTCGGCCTGTTCGCGGCCGTGGATGTACCGCTTACCATCGCCAGTTCCATTGTGATCCCGGTGATCCTCGTGATCGGTGTCAACGACGCCGTGCATATTCTCACGCATTACTACCACACACTTGTGGAGCATCCCGACAAGGAGGAGGCGATCATTGTCACGATGGGACGGATGGTCCGGCCCTGCTTCTTCTCCAGTCTCACGACCTCCATCGGGTTCCTCTCGCTGGCTACCGCCGAGGTGCTCCCGGTGATCCAGACCGGTATCCTCACCGCCGCGGCGATCATCGCGGCCTATTTCTCGGCCATCACGCTGACGCCGGTGCTGCTGCACATCACGAAGCCGCCCCGGCCCGAGATCCGCGACAGCATCGAAACCGGGGCGATGGACCGGTTCCTTCGCGCCATCTCGAAGCTGAACCGCGAGCGATCGGTGCCGGTCGCCGTGGCCAGCTTCGTGTTCATGGGCATCTCGATCTGGGGCGCGACGCTCATCACCGTCGAGACGAACCCGGTCAAGTTCTTCGCCGAGCGGACGGAGTTCACGAAGAACTACCGGTTCTTCGAGGAAAACCTGGGCGGGACAATCCCGTTCGAGGTGTTCATCGAGCCGTCCGAAAAGGGCCAGAAGCTCAACCAGGTGCGGGACTACTGGGACATCGACAAGATCGCGAACTTCCTGGACCGCCGCGACGAGATCACCGGTGTGCTGGGCCCGAGCGACGTGATGGCGGAGGGCAAGCGCGCGCTGTTCGGCGGTCCGCGGACACTGCCCACCCGGGAAGAAGAGGTGGAAGGCGTCCTCAGCCTGCTTCCGCTCGCCAAGCGGCGGGAGCCCTTGCTCACGCGGTTCATCTCCCCGGACGCCACGGCCGCACGGCTCACCTCGCGGGTGAAGGCGCTCACCTCGAGCCAGCTCACGGACCTGATCCGGGCGACGGAGATATACATCAATGAGCAGCTGAAGCCCGGTTTCACCGGCAAGGTGTCGGGCGTCGTGCGGCTCATGTCGAACATGATCGACAAGGTGACCTGGTCGCAGATCAACTCCCTGTCGGTGTCGGCGTTTGTCATGTTCCTCCAGTTCTGGATCGTGCTCCGGAGCTTTTCGCGGGCGCTCGTGGCGTTCATCCCGAACATCCTGCCGGTCATGTTCACCTTCGGGGTCATGGGGGCCCTGGGGATTCCGCTGGATCTGGCCACCTGCATGTCGCCGTCCATCGCCATCGGACTCGTGGACAACACGATCCACTATCTGCTCGGTTTCAACCAGTCGATGGAGGATGGCATGGGCTACGATGAGGCCATCGAGTACACGACGGTCACCCGCGGCAAGGCATTCATGTATTCGTCGGCGATCCTGATCGGCGGCTTCGCGTTCCTCTGCATCTCGGACCTGATCCCGGTGGTGCATTTTGGAATCCTCACCGTGACGACGATCATCGGCTCGCTCATCGGCGACATCATCATGCACCAGTCACTTATCTGGATCTTCAAGCCGGCCAAGGCGGAGATGGAGGCGAAATACGCCACCGCGATCGCCGCACGGGCGAAGCGGATGCGGTGAGGGGCAAGTCCCCCCCCCTCACGCCGGGAGCAGGTCGCAGTACCAGAACCGGCTGTCGCGGACAGTGATTTCGCCCTTTGTGATTCCCACGGGCCGCGTGAAGAACGGGCCGTCCCAGACGAAGGTGTGGAACTCCCCCTTCTCGCCGCAGGGATCGGCTGAGGGCGGCAGTTCCGCAAGCAGTCTTTCGTCATAGTCCCGTCCGGCAAAGGTGCCGGGAATTTGCTCCGAATCCACGCAGACCAGAACGGTCTTTACACCAGCCTGGATCACGTCACGCGCGAAATCCTCCACGGGACGGCCCCAGACAGGGAAAAGCGGGGTGAGCCCGGATCCTTTCAGGTTCCTTTCGCGGTAGGTGCGCACGTCCTCAAGATGCAGGTCCCCGAAGACGATGGAGGTAGCTCCCTGCTGTTTCAGGCGGGCGCAGGCTTGTGCCATGCGCTCCTCGTAGAGCTCATTGGTGCAGCCCGCCGGAATGACCGCCTCGACGAGCGGAAGTCCAAGTGACTCCGCCTGCCGGTTCAGGAGTTCCCGGCGGACGCCATGCATACTGATCCTGTCATAGTCGCCCGTGACGGTTGTGAGTAGCGAGGTGATCTCGTACCGCGGGTTCCGGCGGATCTCGTGCAGCGCCATGGCACTGTCCTTGCCGCCGCTCCAGGCCACCGCCACTTTCTCGCGTTCCATCTGGAAATACCTCCACCGGTTCTGTAACGCTTGAAGGGCTCCGGCCACAAGGGGAGGGACCCATATGGCGGTCAACAACGACATCTACAACCGGGACGCGGACACCTGGTGGGACGAAAACGCCTATCTCTACACGATCCGGGCATCACTGAACCCCGGCCGGTTCGGGTATTTCCGCAAGGTTCTTGAACAGAAGCTGAAAAGGAGTCCCGCCGGGAAGAAGACCCTCGATATCGGCTGCGGCGGCGGGTACCTCTCGGAGGAGTTCGCCCGGCTGGGATGCGAGGTGACCGGCCTTGATCCTTCAGCACCCACGCTGGAGACGGCCCGTGCACACGCAAGACAGGAAGGGCTGAAGATCAGCTATGTGCATGGTTCCGGTGAAAACCTTCCGTTCCCGGACCGTTCTTTCGACGTCGTCTACTGCTGTGATGTGCTGGAGCATGTGACCGATCTCGGGCGGGTGATCTCGGAGACGGCCCGCGTGATGAAGCCGGACGGGGTTTATCTTTTCGACACGATCAACCGGACCCGGCGGAGCCGCCTCGTGGCGATCAGGTTCATGCAGGAGTGGCGGCTCACGGCACTTCTGCCGCCCGATGTACACGACTGGGACCAGTTCATCCGGCCGGAGGAGCTGGACCGGGAGTTCGCCCGGTGCGGGCTGAAGGCGGCGGAGTACCGGGGGCTCTCGCCTGCGGGCAATCCGCTCATGGCCGCTGGTGCGGTGGCCGCGAAAAAACTGGGCCTTATCAGCTTCGCCACCCTGGGGAAATACATCACCATGCGCGAATCAGGTGACCTGTCGGTCTCCTACATGGGGTATGCACTGAAGGCGTGAGAGGCTTGCGGAAGCGTCCCGCACGGCACCGGTTCAGGTGAGTGTGCCGCCCACGATGATTTCGGGGATCCGCATGGTGGGCTGGGCATCGGAGACCGGAACTCCCTGTCCGTTCTTGCCGCAGGTGCCGATCCCGAAGCCAAGGTCCGTTCCCACGCGGTCGATCTCCCGGAGGATCATCGGGCCGTTGCCGCTAAGCGTCGCACCGCGTACGGGGGCGCCCTTGCGGCCGCCCTCGATCAGGAACCCTTCCGAGACCTCGAATACAAAATCGCCGTTTACGGT